>JAFRIL010000250.1 GCA_017432845.1 Lachnospiraceae bacterium
ACCGTATATTTTATCACAGATCGGCCCAAAGGCGGTGCCAAATCTTAAGTCTTTACATATCGCCTCCAATGTGTATAATCCCATCTTTGACAGTTTGAAGAGAGTAAAAGTGCCCCAAAGCCTGTGTTTATCAGGCGTTGGGGCATTTGTAGTTTATAATGTGAAGTGCGTATATACTTCTGAAAAGGAAGCTCGACCTCCGCTTCGCTCCCGTCGAGCCTTTATCTGGAAGTGACCGTCTAAAGGCCTTTGGAACGCCTTATTACTCCTGCCATTGATTTTCTGGTCAGCAATTCATAGTCTGTTCGGAACCCGGAGTTTTCATGTAGGGCATCAGTAAGTTCGGTTCTTGTATAGCAGGGAATGTATCCTTCATCCTTTACTTCACGCATATCCATACTCCGCAGAGTTTTGATTATCTCTTCGCAGGTATACTTTTCACCCATTTGTTTCTCGAGTATTCTATAGATCATTAGAGAGACGAAGCATGTAAGGAAGTGTGCTTCGATCCGGTCGTCTCTTTGAAGATAAACTGGACGGGCTTCAAATTCTGATTTCATTATCCTGAATGATTCCTCGATCTCCCATCTGTCATGATTGATCTTTGCAATGGTCCAGGGATCTTCATCAAGGTTTGTACATACGGCATAGAAGCCGTCATATTTCTCCTCTTTAGCTATGATATCCTGATCTATTTCGTAGAGAGCTTTTTCAGCTATCTCACCATCATTTGTAAATGCAGTCTTTTTTATAAATCTTTTTGCATCCAGTTGTGATCTGCGATCAGCATTGGAAGGCTTCTCCATGTATCTCATCGCCCGGTCTATCTGACCTTTTCTGATATTTCTTTGATATAGCTTATATTTGAGAGAATAGGTTACTATCAGTGTCTGATCGAAGGCTATGTCTCTTTCTTCATCCCAGCCTTCGATCAATCTTTGCTTGTAGAAGATCCTATTTCTGTTTTCTTCGGTATCTTCGAGTTTTGAGATATCATATGTTTTCGTGCTCCCTTCAAGCTGCCACCCCGTCGGATCGAGGCACCATTCCTTGAATTCCGTCTTCAGCATCTTTATAGATTGTGTTGTAATGAAACTTCTTTCACCGTAATTATTGAATCTGCGGTTTGCATCAGAAGATAATCCGGCATCGGTGCAGATGACAAATTTTGACAGTTCGAAATCTCTCATTATCTGTTGTTCGAGAGGTTTAAGTGAGAGTGTTTCATTTTGGTTTCCGGGGTTGATGCAGAATGCAAGCGGTATACCTGACTTGTCCATGAACAATCCCATCTGTACGATCGGATTTGGGCGGTGCTCCTTGCTGACACCATACTTCTTTATTCCGGCTTCTTCTTCGAGTTCAAAGAAGAAGTTTGTGCAGTCGTAGAACAGCACTCCGGTGCTTCTCTTTATAATCTTCTTTGATCGTTTATACAGTTCTGCCTGTATGAGATCAGAGTTTTCGGATATGACAGACAGAGCCCTGTATATCTGGTGAAGTTCAAACTTCGGAGGCTCCATCAGTCCCCGAGATTGTTCATAACAGGAGAGTTTTGATGACGGATATAGTATGCGACCATATATCATTCGTGACAGGATGGAATCAAGGTCATATGTGAATCCGTTTTCTTTTCTGATCTTGTTACAGATAGTAGGAAGACCAAGCTGGTAGTAGATGCGCTGCAGGAAGAGATATCCCACATTGAATGACAGTTGTTTATCCATCGGGATAGTAGCGTCCGTCTTGAAATTTATCAGGACGTTATGATCCTTTGCAGCCTCATCTTCATTGAGTTTTCTGATATATTCCTTAGCCCAGGCGTCCGCATCTGTAACGTTATACTTCTTGCAGATCTCATCTGCGTGTCCGAGATTCTCAACGATCTCGGAGCTTCTCTTTCCGTTGCGACGGACATCCTTAATCACATGATATGTCGGGTCTTTCGACTTTCCTTTCATTAAGCGCATATGCGACCTCCCCTAAATGTGGTATCCATGGGTATATTATACCACCATATACGCATATACGCAATACACGAAATGAAAATTTTTCAAAAAAATAAAGCCATTACTGGCTTTCGACGATTTGAGGTGTCAAACTTCCGTGACCAATCACCGTATATTTTATCACAGATCGGCCCAAAGGCGGTGCCAAATCTTAAGTCTTTACATATCGCCTCCAATGTGTATAATATTCTAAGTGATACTGCAAAGGAGCAGTGGCTGATGCTACCGCTCCTTTGTTGTTACATTTTCAAAAATGCAATATCAGATAAGGAGATGTCATGAACGATCTAATGAGTACGGTCGCGGCCGTAAACGACAGTATCAATACATTTATATGGGTC
Source organism: Lachnospiraceae bacterium (assembly GCA_017432845.1). Classification (GTDB taxonomy): domain Bacteria; phylum Bacillota; class Clostridia; order Lachnospirales; family Lachnospiraceae; genus UBA2868. The sequence continues at coordinate 2,351 of JAFRIL010000250.1, forward strand.
AAGATAGGCCTGGTGCTGCTTATCGGCACAGGAGTCCTGATGACCATACTTACCGGTTGCTTCCAGGTAACGCATTTTTCGCACTGGATACGCAAAACGATCGGAAGCGTATTTCGTCCCGACGCACATGTCAAGAACGAGGCCGGAAGCGTGTCACAGTTCCAGGCACTTTGTACGGCCCTTGCCGCCACGATAGGTACCGGTAACATCGCGGGTGTTGCGGCAGCGATATGTGTCGGAGGTCCGGGCGCCGTGTTCTGGATGTGGATCGCGGCATTTCTCGGAATGATGACAAACTACTCCGAAAACGTGCTGGGTATATATTACAGAAGGAAGAACCGCGAAGGCGAATGGTCGGGCGGTGCGATGTATTATCTGAAGGACGGTCTCGGAAACATCATCGGATATGAAACACTAGGAAAAGTTCTCGCAACACTCTTTGCGATCTTTGCGGTGATCGCTTCGTTTGGTATAGGTAACATGGGACAGATCAACAAGATCACCTTAAATCTCGAGGACGCTTTCTTTTCCGGACTGTCATCGGCAACGGTGTTTGGCAGCGTACCCCTTGTCAATCTTATCATCGGTATCGTCCTGATGCTCATCGGCGGGTTCATCATCATCGGTGGTCTTCAGAGGATCGCTGCGGTTGCCGAAAAGGTCGTTCCGTTCATGGCACTGGTCTATGTTCTCGGTGCACTCGTGATAATGTTCATGCATATTACTTCGATCGGTGCGATGTTCGCTTCGATATTCAGATTCGCGTTCGGTATCAAAGCCGTAGAGGGCGGTGCAGCCGGTGTCGCCGTTATGACCGTCGTTCAGCAGGGTTGTAAGCGAGGCGTGTTCTCAAATGAGGCGGGACTCGGATCGAGCGTTATGGTACACAGTAATTCAAACGTAAAAGAGCCCGTTAAGCAGGGCCTTTGGGGAATATTCGAAGTATTCGCCGATACCTTCATCGTATGTACGATGACGGCTGTCGTTGTTCTGTCATCGGGCTATATAGATCTGACAACGGGACTGGTCAAGGAAGGTGTCAACGACGCAACGCTCGTTGCCCAGGCATTCGGAAATGTGTTCGGACGTCCCGGTCAGTGGTTCGTTGCCCTTGCCGTCCTCCTCTTTGCATTCACAACCGTTCTCGGATGGTCGCATTACGGAAGCAAAGCAGTTGAGTATCTGTTCGGCACAGCCGGCGTTAAGGTATACAGGGTGATCTTCGTTCTTATGATCGTATCGGGTGCCGTAATGACATCTTCGCTTGCATGGGATATTTCGGATACATTCAACGGATTCATGATGGTCCCGAACCTTATCGGTGTCGTTGCACTCTCACCTGTCGTTGTCAGGATCACACGTAACTATGTGGAAAGAAAACTTCACGGGCATGATGTAAAGCCCGATCTGTCATACTTTGCGGACATTCAGGAAGAAGCCGCGGAAGCTGTAGCCAAAGGATTCGAGTGATTCAGCGAATTCCCCAGAATCCTTCAAGTATCTCGCCTATATCATCGATACGGCAAGTTTTATAACCTTCCCACTCGCGTGGGAACAGACGCATATAATCACGGCCGAGGAACCTTTCATCAAGAAGGGCCACAACGCCCCTGTCCTCCTCGGTCCTGATAACGCGTCCTGCCGCCTGCATGACCTTGTTCATGCCGGGGAAACGGTAGGCGTAATCAAATCCGTCAAGTCCTGTATCATCGTAACATCTCTTAAGCAGTTGTCTCGACTGGCATACCATCGGCAGTCCCGTTCCTATTATCACTGCTCCGATAAGCGCATCGTTCTTAAGGTCTATCCCTTCGGAGAATATCCCGCCGAGAACACAGAACCCGCACAAAGAGGGCTCATCCGGAGTGCGCGGCGCATCAAAACGGTCAAGGAATCCTTCGCGCTCCGACTCCGACATCACCTGTTGCTGAACGATGACCTCCTGGCATGAGCTGTCATGATACCTGTTCATATATATCTCATGTACACGGCCGAGCATTGCAAACGACGGGAAGAACACCATGTAATTGCCTTCTTTTGCTGTTGTTATGGTGCTGATATACTCAGCCATCCTGTCGTACTCACTGTCGGATCTTCTCGTATATTTGCTCGTCACATCCTTTGCAACGATAAGTTCCCTTTTTGCCGGATCGAACACGCTCTTTGCATAGACCGCGGGATCATCGTCCGTTGCCCCAAGCATCGTGCGGTAATAATCGATCGGAAGGAGCGTTGCCGAAAAGAAGACCGAAGACCTTGCCCTGCCGGTGCATTTTGCGATCCTCTTTCCCGGATTGGCACACATGAGATCGGCGGCAAAATCACCGTTTTCCTCAAACTGGGCATACTGCACATAGTCCTTTTGATCCATGTTCTCGTAAATATTCAGAAAATGCCTTATCCCGAAGTAAAACTCCAGGAGCTTGTCCGAACCGGCAAAGTGCTCCCTGTCATCGAGGAACTGCTCGATCCTTCCGCAAAGGCGCAAAAGCAGAGGGATAAAGCTCTCAAAATCATCCACCACCAGGACATCTTCGCACTGCCGCTTTAGCGACAGCAGATAGCGGTTGCACGATTCAAGGGATGAGGAAAGGCGCCGGTCATAGTCTTTTACGAGGCGCTTCATGTCAAGGAAATGCTCTTTTACGAGCTTTGCGGAATACATCTTCATTCCACGCTCCACAAGGTTATGCGCCTCGTCGATAAGGAAGAGATAATCGCCCGATACGTTCTCCGAAAAAAACCTGCGAAGATACACGTTAGGGTCGAACACGTAGTTGTAATCGCATATGACCATGTCGGAAAACAATGACATATCAAGCGAATACTCGAACGGACAGACCATATGCTTATCGGAATACGATATGATCACTTCCCTTGAAAAATCATCCTCATTGACGAGCATGTCATAGATAGCATCGTTTATCCTGTCGAAATGTCCCTTTGCATACGGGCACTTATCGGGTTCGCACTCGCATTTTTCCATCGGACATATCTTCTCTTTTGCGGTAAGCGTTACTGATTTTACCCGAAGGCCTCCGGTTGCGGACCGAAGAAGCGCCAGGCAGTCGGCAGCGACTTTTCTCGTTATGGTCTTGGCGGTAAGATAGAATATCTTTTCGGACAGGCCGAGCGAAAGAGCTTTAAGCGACGGATAGACATTCGCGATCGTCTTTCCGACACCGGTCGGTGCCATGACAAACAGCTCCTGGCCCTTTTCGATCGATGAGTATACCTGTGCCATCAGTTCGCGCTGTCCCGGACGGTACGAAAAAGGAAATTCCATGGATGAGATCGATGCGTTCCTTATCTTCCTCCATGAAGTCTCGTGATCGGAAAATCTGACATATGAAGACAGCAGTGCCGCAAACCACTCTTCTATCTCTTCGCGTGTATAGATACTGTCAAAATACCGAAGCTCTTTCGTCTCGGTGTTGCAGTACGTCATCCTCACACCGACAGCAGGAAGATCGGCACCCTTTGCAACCATGTATGCGTAGCATTTGGCCTGGGCAAGATGCTCGCAGGCCGGCTTTTTGATATGCTCAAGTTCGCGCGCTGTCGTCTTGATCTCATCTATAACGACAAGGCCCGACATGTCGGGTGCATCATCATATGTGCTGCCTTCTTCAAACAGGAGGGGCCTAAGATCGGTCTGTTCATTATCTTCTGTATCTTCACAAGGTCCGGGGATCTGCAACTGCCGGAGCTCCGGAAGCGAAAAAGAACCGGCACCTTCGGGAACTATTATCCCGTCGGCCCGGCCGTCGATAACGATCTCGTAATCCCTGCGCGAAACCGTGCAGGAAAGATATACTTCCGGATGATAGTTGCTGCCCATACGGCGCTGTATCATACGGTGGATATTGGCACCCTCGAGCATGACCTCGGGTCCCGAAGAAGCTTTGCGGCGGTTGTCTATGTTGCCGCTTCGCATGATGAACTCAACAAGTGAGCGTACCGAAATGCTGATGAGGTAAACGGATGAGGTCACAGAGCTGCCCTGATCTTATCAAGGATATCGGAATACATCGCCAGCATCTCATCATTATTCTGCCTGATGAACGCCTCGTCACCATCGGCAGCGGCAAATTCAAGTGCCTTGGCCTTCGCGGAAAGCTCGGTCGCGCCTATCGTAAGCGACGTGGATTTGATCGCATGCGCAACTACCCTGTAATTCGGAAGATCCGAAGCCTCAAAATATTTCTGAAGTTCCTGCCTTCTGTCTTCTTCAAGGTATCCTTCCAGGATCTCGCGGTAGATCTCTTCGTCCTGGGCACAGTATTCCATTCCAACTTCCTGATCTAGAAAATCAAATCCTTCCATATCCTACCTCACATCAAGTAAATGATATCACTGTACGAGTCCTTTTTCAACAAGACCCTCCACATAGCGCACGGACCCCATCGCATCCTTTGAATAAGCGTCCGCGCCTATCCTGTCGGCATATTCCTGAGTGAGCACCGCACCTCCGACCATCACCTTGCACCACGGTGCCTTCTCGTGGATGAGCTTTATCGTATCCTCCATCGCAGGTACCGTCGTTGTCATAAGCGCAGACAGGCCGCATACGTGAGCATTCAGGCGCGTAACAGCTTCAAGCACCTCTTCGGGGGACACATCCTTACCCAGGTCTGTCACATCAAAGCCGTAATTCTCCAGCAAAAGCTTTACTATGTTCTTGCCGATATCGTGAACGTCACCCTTTACGGTGGCGATGACTATCTTACATGATGAGTTTTTGGAGCCGCCTTCTTCTTTTGTATCCTTTGATGAATCAAGATTCTGCTTGATGATGGCGAATGCTTCCTTGGCAGCCTCCGCACTCATCAGAAGCTGCGGCAGATATATCCTTTTGGCCTCAAATCCTTCGCCAACCTTGTTAAGCGCGGGAATGACCTCTTCGGCTACGATCGTAAGGGCATCCTTCTCGCCTCCTTCGATCATCCTGGCGGTGATCTTTCCCGACTGTTCCTTGAGCCCCTTTACGATGGCGCTCATAAGCTCTGTCATATCCTCATTGGTTCCGGGGGCGGGTGAGCCGGCAGATGGCGTTACAGCTGCTGCAGCCATTGCTGTGCTGCCGTATTTACTATCAAAGCCTTCCGCAAACTTGATGAAGTCCATGCAGTTGCCGTCAAGATCGTGGATCGCACGGAAGCAGTGATATGTCACCATCATCTCGGAAGAAAACGGGTTCATGATCGCGGCTGACAGGCCGTTCTCAAGAGAGGCGGCAAACATTCCCGCGGTGATCATGTTTCTCTTGGGCAGGCCGAACGAAACATTGCTTATACCAAGAGATGTGTGCACGCCAAGTTCATTTTTCAGTATCCTGACGCATTCGAGTGTCGTTACCGCTGCGGATGTATCCGCACTTATAGTCATGCAAAGAGGATCGAATATAAGATCCTTCTTTTTTATGCCGTAGCTTTTGGCAACTTCGATGATATTCTTCGCGATCCTGATACGTTCTTCTACCGTATCGGGTATACCGTTCTCATCTATCGTAAGACATACGACAAATCCTCCGTATTTTTTGACAAGAGGGAATATCGCCGACATCACCTCTTCCTTGCCGTTAACCGAATTGATCATCGCCTTTCCGTTATAGGCGCGAAGGGCATGCTCCATTGCAACCGGATCCGACGTATCGATCTGGAGAGGCACATCCGTTACAGCCTGGAGCTCTTTGACCGTCTCGGTCAGAAGCGAAGGCTCATCTATATCCGGGATCCCGACGTTTACATCGAGTATGTGTACGTTCTCATCCGCCTGCCGCAGTCCCTCATTTAAGATGTAGTCCATGTCATGCTCGATAAGAGCCTGCTTGAAGCGTTTCTTACCGGTCGGATTGATCCTCTCGCCTATAAGGATCGGGTCCTTGTCAAACCTGACCGCATGG
>JAFRIL010000251.1 GCA_017432845.1 Lachnospiraceae bacterium
GGAGTATCCGGGAAACAGACGGACTTGTAACAAGCAGGAAGGAAGCAGTAGCAGAAACAAGTTCAATAGTCACTATAGGAAAAGAGGTGAAGCGGATGAGAAACACAATGATCAATCAGGTACAGGATGAATACACTGTTTTGTCGGCAAGAGAATTGGCGTCCAGGCTTCATATCGGACGAGACAAAGCGTATGCGCTGATAAAGAGCAAGAGCTTCCCGTCCATAAAGCTTGGAGGCCGCTATATCGTAACAGCCAAAGCTCTTAACGAATGGCTTGATCAGTACGAGTACAAAACCTTTCTTGTATAGGAGAGTAGTAAATGGCTAGCAGGGGAACAAAAGGTCAGGGGTTTTTTAAGGATAATCCCGACGGGACAGTCACATATCGAAAGGGTGTCGGATACAAGGACGATGGTAAGAGAAAGACATTAACCGTTACCGCGAAGAACCGAGCGGTCTTTATGCGCCTCATGAAGGAAAAAGAGGATAACTGGCTTGCCGAGAAGGCCCGGACCGTGATCACGGATATTGATACCGTTGAGGAACTTTGTACCAGGCATCTGGTTTTCCAGATGAAGGGTGGGGAGCTCAAGCCCAAGTCTGCGGACAGAAGAGAAGGTACGATCAAAAATCAGATCGCCAAGTATCCTATCGGACATATGCAGGTGCAGGTCGTATCACCTTCGGATATCGAGGAGCATATCAATGCTCTTATAAAGAAGGATCTGTCGGTTTCTTCCATAGAAAAGGCACTGGACGTAATAAATGCGGCATATGAATGGGGAGTCGCCCGCGGTGATATCAAAGCAAACCCGGCGCTGTCGATAAAGAAGACTATCAAAAAACGTCTGTCGAAGCTTGAGGCAAAGAATGCTGCCGATGCGGATGTGATCGTCCTGTCTGAAGAGGAAGAGAGGGCTTTTCAGGAAGAATGCCTCAAACAATATCCAACCGGCCGATACAAATACGCCGGCGGTCTGATCGGAAGATTTCTCCTTCACACGGGGATGAGAGTTGGTGAGGTTATAAGCCTGAGGTGGAAGGACTATGACAGAAAAGAAGGACTTCTTACTATAAATAAAAGTACCTCGCTGATCATAAACCGTGACAAGAAGCCTGATGAAAAGAACAATAAAGCCGTAGTCGGCACCACAAAGAACCAGAAAGCCCGAGTGATCCAGCTCGGAAGCGACGCAAGAAAGGATCTTGAACTTATGTCGGAATTCAGGCCCGGAGCACAGGACGATTTGATATGCCGATCCAGAAACGGGAAACCGTATACGGCAACCATGTTGGAGCATTGCATGCTGACCATATATAAGAACCTCGGATTCGGAGCCGATGTAAGTGGATTGCATGTGCTTCGCAGGACATTTGCCACAAGGATGTATGACAACGGTGCCGGAGTAAAGGAGATTGCTGCATATATAGGAGACCTGGAATCTACAACAATGCAGTACTACATAGCGGCACGAAAGAAGATGAAGGTGGGATCAACAACAACGCAGTTTGTTCCGATCCCGGTAGACAGGAATAAACCGAAAGAGGGTGATAACGATGAGTGAGAAAAGATATCGTATTGCAGGCAGTGACAGCGACCTGGCCAGATTATATCCCGATGTGGCGAAAACGCTGTCAATATCCGGAAGGAACATGTCCAACATCTGTTACGGCTGTATGGCGTTGTTCATAAGGTGTTTGGGCTTTTGCCCGGAGAATAAGGAGGATGTAAAGAAGCTGACGGAACTCATAAAAACGATAAACGATCATAACGTGAGGCCGTGGATCATCACATCTTCCGGAAACCTGCCCTTTGGGACAGATGATGTAGCGCAAACGTATTCTCCATTGTCGGATTCTTCCGCTATAGGCTGGAGCGATCCCGATATGGAAGAAGAACTCTTTTAGAAACGGAGGATTTTTATTATGAAGACAAAAGTTATAGCAGTGGATGCCGGAAAGGCTGAAACAAAGGTTGTTGCAATAGGTGAAGAGACAAAGGTAGTTCGTGATCATTTTCCGACTGCCATCGGTAATTCGGGTGACGGCAGGGTCGATCTTCTCGACAATGTCCACACGTTTTCGTCTAAAACACTTGGCTCGATAGGTAAGGAAGTAAAGATCGGTTGTGACGAGCTTCCTATTAAAGCAGATGATGACTTCTCAAAGGATGCGGACATTAACAGGATATGCACACTGTACGGTATCGCAAAAAATGTTGTCCCCGGAGAGATGGTAAACGTTGTTGTCGGATGTCCGCTTTCAATCTACAAGGAGAAGGATAAGAGGATGGAATACGGGCAGAACATCGTTCCAAACGGCAGAATTGAGTGTGTTGTTGACGGTAAGCCCATAGAATTCAGTGTTGATAAACGCCTGGTCTGTGCGGAGTCTACAGGAATACTGACGATGCATCCGGAACTTTTCAGTAAGAAAGATTATGATGCTGCGATTATCGACATGGGCGGTCTTAACATGAATATCACTGCCATCAACAATTCGAACGTGATCATTGAGACATCTCATACATCGAGGCATGGTGGCAGGATGCTCTGCCGTCAGATACAAAGACACCTCATGGATCATGGTCTTGATATAGAGGATACTCAGATCTTGAATTCGATCATGCGCGGATTCATTAATCATCGTGATCCTGACAGAAAAGAAGAGTCCAGGATCATAATAGGCCAGGCAGTTGGATCATTTATTGATGAGATTGATCGTACCCTTCGTAACA
>JAFRIL010000252.1 GCA_017432845.1 Lachnospiraceae bacterium
AACACGGCCTTGTGGATGATGGTGCCCCTGCGGTCAGGACAGGAAAAAGTGTTGCCGTTATCGGAAGCGGCCCTTCGGGGCTGGCATGTGCGCAGCTTCTTAATAAGAGAGGGCATACGGTCACCGTGTATGAAAGGTTTGACAGACCGGGTGGGCTTCTTCGATACGGGATCCCCAATATGAAGCTTGACAAGAGGATCGTCGACAGGCGGATCGCCGTAATGGAAAAGAGCGGGATCGAATTTAAATGCAATGTAAATGTAGGTGTCGATGTAACGGCTGAGCAGATATGTGAAAAATACGACCGCGTTGTGCTCTGCTGCGGAGCATCCCGGCCCAGGGATATTTCCGCGCCCGGAAGGGATGCAAAAGGGATCATGTTCGCGGTACCGTTCCTTCGTGAAGTATCCAAAAAGATCATGGATGAAGACTATGACTATAAAAAAGTCATAGGTGCAAAGGATTTCTCATTCGGCAGCATGAAGGGAAAGAACGTTGTCGTCATCGGAGGCGGCGACACCGGAAATGACTGCGTCGGAACAAGTATCAGGCTTGGTGCGGCATCGGTTGTACAGATCGAGATGATGCCTGCTCCTCCTAAAGAGCGCAGCGCATCAAACCCCTGGCCCGAGTGGCCCAAGGTCCTTAAGACCGACTACGGCCAGCAGGAGGCTATAGAATGCTTTGGAAGCGATCCGAGGATATTCTCGACAACTGTCACGGAATTCATCAAGGATGAAAAAGGAAACCTGACAGGAGTTGCAACCGTAGGACTTGAGCGTGTTATGGGCCCCGACGGCAGAGCCGGCTTCGAGCACGTTAAAGGCTCCGAAGCAAAGCTTCCCGCAGACTTTGTTCTGATCGCTGCGGGATTTCTCGGCAGCGAGGAATACGTCACAAAGGATTTTTGCACATCGGTTACCGAAAGAGGAAACGTTCGGACCGCCGAAGGATCATACCTGACCGACCGGGAGGGCGTATTTGCCGCCGGTGACATGCACCGTGGCCAGTCGCTCGTCGTATGGGCTATTTCCGAAGGCCGCGCCGCAGCCGCAGCAGTCGACGAATCCCTCATGGGCTACACCAATCTTTAAGCTTGACTGAGACAGGGGGACTGAGACAGGGGGACGGTTCTTTTGTCTCAATAAATTGAGACTCAAGAACCGTCCCCCTGTCTCAGTCTTTCTGAAAAAAATGCTTGACAATATATATTGCGCACAATATAATGTGGTCAAAGATAAAAAACACAAAGGAGGTAACAACTATGGGATTCTATGATCAGAGTGTAACAACAGCTTCAGGCGAAGAAGTATCAATGAAGGATTATGAGGGAAAGGTTGTACTTGTTGTAAATACCGCGACAGGTTGCGGATTCACGCCCCATTACAAGGACCTTGAGGAAATGTACGAGAATTACCACGACAAAGGATTTGAAATCATCGATGTTCCGTGCAACCAGTTTGCGGGACAGACTCCCGGAACGGACGAAGAGATCCATGAGTTCTGCACATTGAAGTATAATACGAAGTTTCCGCAGATGAAGAAATCCGATGTCAACGGTGAGAACGCGATCCCGCTGTTCAAGTACCTGAAGGAGCAGAAAGGATTCGAGGGGTTCGGAAAAGGTCCTAAGGCGCTTGCGATGGGCGCTATGCTTTCCAAGATCGACAAGGATTACAAGAATAATCCCGAGATCAAGTGGAATTTCACCAAGTTTATCATAGACCGAAGCGGGAATGTGGTTGCAAGATTTGAGCCGACTGCTAAAATGGATATGGTAGCGGAATGTGTAAGATCACTCCTGTAGGTAGGGGATATACCGCAGGATAAATTAGAGGCAGGAAACAGGTATGGGAACTATCATCACGGGTTTATTGATACCGTTTATAGGTACTTCGGCGGGAGCCGCATGTGTATTCTTTCTGAAGAAGGAGATGAAGCTGTCGGTTACCCGCGCACTTACGGGATTTGCAGCCGGAGTAATGGTGGCGGCATCGATCTGGAGCCTTATCATACCTGCGATAGAACAGTCCGAGGGCCTGAAAAGCTTCGCATTTGCTCCGGCATTTGCGGGCTTTTGGGCCGGAATACTGTTCCTGCTCCTTCTTGATCATATCATCCCGCATCTTCATGCCGGGATCGATCAGGCAGAAGGGCCCAAAAGTCATCTGACGAGGACTGCGATGCTCGTTCTGGCGGTAACGCTTCATAACATCCCTGAAGGGATGGCTGTCGGAGTCGTATACGCGGGCCTTGCCGGAGGATCCAAACTGATAACGGCGGGCGGCGCGCTCGCTCTTGCTATCGGTATCGCGATACAGAATTTCCCGGAAGGAGCCATTATCTCAATGCCTCTGTATGCCGAAGGGAAGAACAAGCCAAAATCATTCCTGCTGGGAGTTTTGTCCGGTGCAGTGGAGCCGCTCTTTGGCGGAATTACAGTTTTGCTTTCAGCACTTATAGTGCCGGCTATGCCGTATCTTCTCTCATTTGCGGCGGGAGCCATGTTGTATGTTGTGGTTGAAGAACTGATCCCCGAGATGTCTGCAGGGGAACATTCCAATATAGGAGTCATATCATTTGCTGTCGGCTTCAGTCTCATGATGGCGCTTGATGTTGCCTTGGGGTAACGCACCAAGCGGACAGGCTATAACAGCCCTGAATCAACAGTCCAAGAAAACTGAAAATTAAATATTGACATATTAGCAATGGCTAACTATAATATGCAGTGGTTAGGGGTGACTAACCACTATTTTGCGTTGCACAGTTAGCAAATGCTAACGACAGCCGAAGGAGGAAAAGATGATGCCTCTTGTATTTGCAGAAAAGGATCAGCCACATATAATCCGTAAGATCGGTGGCAGCTCCGAAGTAAAAAAACACCTTGAAGATCTTGGATTCAATGTGGGAGGAGAAGTGAGCGTGGTAAGCCAGCTCGGTTCCAATCTCATCCTGAAGGTCAAGGAGAGTAGGGTGGCAGTCAGTGAAGAACTGGCAAGAAAGATAATGGTATAACATCGTAACCGTCAAAGGAGGAGAAAAAAAGTGAGAACACTAAGGGATGTTAAGATCGGCGAGACAGCCACAGTCGTGAAACTCCACGGCGAGGGAGCGGTTAAACGCAGGATCATGGACATGGGCATTACGAAGAATACGGAAGTGTTCGTACGCAAGGTCGCGCCTCTCGGAGATCCTATCGAGATCAACGTGAGGAACTACGAGCTTTCGATCCGCAAAGCGGATGCTGAAATGGTTGAAGTAAGATAAGTGGGTATTGCCCGGGAAAGGATGATCATAATGAGTCTTAGAATTGCACTTGCAGGAAACCCGAACAGCGGTAAGACGACGCTGTTCAATGCACTTACCGGTTCCAACCAGTTTGTGGGAAACTGGCCGGGAGTAACAGTAGAAAAAAAGGAAGGAAAACTTAAGAAGCACGATGACGTTATCGTGACGGACCTTCCGGGAATATATTCTTTATCACCGTATACGCTCGAGGAAGTAGTTGCCAGAAACTATCTTATAGGAGAACGTCCCGATGCGATCTTAAACATCATAGACGGAACCAATCTGGAGAGAAACCTTTATCTGACGACACAGCTGACAGAACTTGGCATTCCCGTTGTTGTTGCCATAAATATGATGGATGTTGTCAGGAAGAACGGTGATACGATCAATACGACGGAACTGTCCAGACAGCTCGGTTGTAAGGTTGTTGAGATATCAGCCCTTAAGGGGGACGGGATAACTGATGCGGCAGAAGAAGCGATTAAGGCAGCCAGAGGAACCAAGACAATTCCTCAGCATACATTCTCAGGCCCCGTCGAGCATGCGATAGCCCATATCGAAGAGGCTGTGGTGCATAACATGCCCGAGGAGCAGCAGAGATGGTATGCGATCAAGGTGTTCGAGCGTGACGATAAGGTCATGGACAGACTGAAGATCGATGCCAACACGCTGTCACATATAGAAAATGACATCGTTGCCGCCGAAAAGGAACTCGACGATGATGCCGAATCCATAATCACAAATGAGAGAT
>JAFRIL010000253.1 GCA_017432845.1 Lachnospiraceae bacterium
CAGATGGAGGATGATTCCGAAAAGCTCGTGTACATAAAAGATGTTGCCGCCGATCTTGACAGGAAGATCATCCTGATCGGAGACGAGAGCGAGAAGGGAAAGGCACTTTCGATCATACCGGAGACGCTTGTCCTTGAGTGGTTTGCCAGACCTCTCATCATGGATGATCTGATCAAAAGCATCGACAAGTACATGGAGGACAACACGGGTGAAAATCGCAAGAAAACGGTATTGATCGTTGATGACGATATCACCTATATGAGGACCGTGTATGAGTGGCTGAAGGAAAGCTACCACGTCGGGATGGCATCAAACGGCGTTCAGGCGATAAGCTATCTTGCCAGAAACAAAGCGGATCTGGTGCTTCTTGACTATGAGATGCCGATAGCAAACGGACCGCAGGTACTCGAGATGCTCCGGGCGGATACCGAGACGGGACAGATACCCGTGATGTTCCTTACGGGACACGGGGATAAGGACAGTGTACTGTCTGTTGTGGGATTGAGTCCTGCGGACTATCTGCTCAAGACTATAGATAAACCTTCGCTTCTTGCAAAACTTGATGAGTTTTTCAAAAAACAGAGATAGGAGATATGACATGAAAAAGACAATTATGATCATGGTGACGGCGGTCATGGCAGCAGCGCTTCTTTGCGGCTGTAACGTAACCGTAAAAAACGGTGATGAGCCTTCGACAGGAATGGCCAATCCTTGGAGGGACTGTACGGAGGAAGAAGCCAATGAGTACCTGTCCAACGGGTTTTCCGCTCCCGAGGGCGCCACGGATGTTTCCTGGAGTCTGATGCTTCCAAATAATGACCCGGAAAACGTTATGAAAACTCTTGTACAGATGAGATTCGTCCTTGACGGGATCGATTACACTGCCAGGGAGCAGGCGGTGGGAGATAATTATGAGGATATCTCGGGAATGTACTACGAGTGGCAGGAGTCGAAAGATGTAAAACTTGCCAACTGGGCAGGCGGGCAGATGACCGGAAAGGCATTCTCGTATTCGGATCCCGAAGAAAGTGCAAAGCTTTGCACATGGTACGATGTCGAGACCGGATATGCATACTCGCTTTCGGCAACGGGAGGAGATCTTTCGAAGGTCGATATCGTAAAGGTTGCAGAGTCCATATATGATCCGGACAAACAATTCGGCGCAGATGCACCTCTCGTACCGGAAGAAGCCCCGGAAGAGGCATCCGATGCGATGCTTACATCAATAGCAGAAGAGTCGGCTCCGTCGATAGATATAACGGGATGCGACACATTCACGCAGATCGTGGATACGAAGTTATCCGACGGTATGGGTTATGCCAACGAAAAGATCAGCGGAGAGGATGTGCTACTCGTATCAAGCGGAACATACGACAATCTTGACGGCAACATGGCAGCGATCGATGCCACGGTTTTCATATATAAGGACGGTAAGGTCGAGGAGGCCGGAAAGGTCTGCTGCGGCGGAACGGCATATCCTCTTGCGATAAAGGATGATCTTCTTTATACGGCAAGTAATCACTGGGTCGTTGCATATGCTCTTGCCAACGGAAAGCTTAAGATCGTAAAGAGAGCAGCCGTGGAGTACAACGAAAAAGGATATGAGGCATATTATTACGAAGCCGAAGATGACAAAGATTTTGAAAATGCAGATCAGGTTGAGGCCGAAAAAAGGTTTGGGGCCATGTACGGCGAGATGGAAGAAGGAAAGATCGTAAACTTCCAGCCTGTGGGAGGAGCGGTATCAGCTCTTCCGCCATATGAGTATCCCGGACCGGAAGCATTCTACAGCGTACTGTATAAATATCTGACAGATGAATTTGCCGGATACTATCCGGATGCGGATGTTACTATCCCATGCCCGGTAATAATCGCGGAAGATGAATCGAATAAGGAAGATATACGCGTTTGGGGTGATTTCTGGGTGCTTAAGTATGACCTTGTCGGGGATGTGCTTGAATGTACATCGGGCGGTTCTTATCCGGGATGCATGCATCTTCGCCTTACCGATACGGCCGAAGGGTATGAGGTCACAAAGTTTGATCTTGTAGGTGACGGAGCACAGTATGAGCCCACTGCAAAGAAGATCTTCGGGGAGCATTATGACGCGCTTGTAAAGAGCAATGGTGACACTTCCGGGAGAGAGGCTCTGCGCGCACAGATCATTGCGAATTATGTCGCGGCAAATGATCTTGATATAACCGCATTTAAGGATTACGGATGGGATCCGGTAAAGCTTCCGGACGAGAACATAGATAATTTTTACAGCATACTTGATTAAGAGAACATATACGGGAGATCAACATGAATACGAGTATTGAGACAAAATGCCTTCACGAAGGATATGAGCCGCAAAACGGGCAGCCGAGGCAGCTGCCCATCTGGCAGAGCACCACATGGAAATACAGTACGAGCGATGATATGGGTGCATTGTTCGATCTGGAGGCTGAAGGCTATTTTTACACGAGACTGCAGAACCCGACCAATGATATGGTTGCATCCAAGATAGCATCTCTTGAGGGCGGATACGCGGGAATGCTCACATCCTCTGGACAGGCGGCCAATTTCTTCGCCGTGTTTAACATATGTGAGGCGGGTGACCATTTCATCGCTTCATCAGCGATATACGGAGGGACATACAACCTCTTTTGCGTGACCATGGCCAAGATGGGGATCGAATGCACATTCGTTGACCAGAACCTTTCTGAAGAGGAACTGGATAAATATTTTAAACCGAACACAAAGGCGGTATTCGGTGAGACGATAACCAATCCGACCGGAATGATATTGGATATTGAAAAGTTTGCCCGTCTGGCACACCGTCATAATGTTCCGCTCATTGTCGACAACACGTTTGCGACTCCCGTCAACTGCAGACCGATAGAGTGGGGCGCGGATATCGTCACCCACTCGACAACAAAATACATGGACGGCCATGCGGTATCTGTCGGGGGTGCGATAGTTGACAGCGGAAACTTTGACTGGATGGCACATGCTGATAAGTTCCCGGGCCTTACAACTCCCGATGAGAGTTATCACGGCATAGTCTATGCGGAAAAGTTCGGTAAGGGCGCATACATCACAAAGGCGACTGCCCAGCTGATGAGAGACTTCGGATGTATCCAGTCGCCGCAGAATGCATTCTACGTCAATACCGGCCTGGAATCACTTCATGTAAGGATGCAGCGCCACTGTGAAAATGCATTAAAGGTGGCAACGTTCCTGTCGGGGCATGACAAGGTGGCCTGGGTACATTATGCAGGGCTGCCTGATGACGAGTACCATGAACTTGCCCAAAAGTATCTTCCGAACGGAACATGCGGAGTACTGTGTTTTGCCGTAAAAGGGGGAAGAGATGAGTCGATCGCGTTCATGGACAGACTGAAGCTTGCCACGATCGCAACACATGTGGCTGATGCAAGGACGTGCCTTCTTCATCCGGCCAGCCATACCCACCGCCAGCTGTCCGAAGACCAGCTCTTGGAAGCCGGGATCTCGCCGGACCTTATCAGGTATTCGGTCGGACTTGAAAATGCGGATGATCTGATCGAAGATCTTAAACAGGCTTTTGAAGCGATCTGACGAAAGCAGTATAACTGACTGAAAGCAGCTCCTCTGATACGGGGAGCTGTTAATTGCAAATTACACCTATTGACATAGTAGGTAAATAAGTATATAATTCTCTCAATTTAAACGGAGGAATACCAAAATGAGAGTATCAACAAGAGTAGAGTACGGACTGATAGCTCTTACCGATATCGCTCTTCACGGAGGCAGCGGGCAGAGTGTATCGGGCCCTGAGATAGCAGCCAGGCAGAACATTTCGAACAAGTATCTGGAGCATATACTGCTCCTTCTTCGGCAGGCCGGATTTATAAAAGCCCAGAAGGGATTAAGGGGAGGCTATACGCTTTCGCGTCCGGCGGAAGAGATCATACTTTCGGACGTGCTTAACGCTCTTGACCAGAATATCCTTGCAGACATGGGCGAGGAAAATGAAGAGGGAGAACTCAGGACGGTAATAAACAAGTGTTTCTGGAGCAGGATCAATTCCAACTTAAACCAGTACACCGACAATCTGAATCTTGGTGATTTTGCAAACGGGTGCCGCAACAGTTTTTCCGACAAATGGGATCTGTATGTTATCTGAGGGGTGTCAGATGGAACAGGATTGCAGGTTTAACACGGGACTGCTTCATAAGGGAACAAAGGGCGGATACAAAAACAGGGAGATCCTGCCTCCGATCTCACAGGTTACGGCTTTTGAGTATGAAAGCATGGAGGAACTGGAGAGGATATTTGCCCATAAGAGCATGGGATTTGCGTATACAAGGATAGGTAATCCGACGCTCGCCGCTTTTGAACAGAAGATAAACTCTCTTGAGGGCGGAGTGGGCGCGATCAGCTGCAGCAGCGGCATGTCCGCCATTTCATCGGGGCTCCTGGCACTATGCGAAAGCGGTGACGAGATCATAGCGGGAAGAGGGCTGTACGGAGGAACGATAGATCTTTTTCATGATCTTGAAAAGCTCGGGATCCATACCGTATTTGCCGACGTTCTTGATAAAGAGTCTATAGAGGGCCTTGCAACCGACAGGACAAGGGCGGTGTTCGGAGAAGTGATCAGTAATCCCGCTCTTACCGTACTGGATATAAGACAGGCTGCGGATGCCGCGCACAAAGTGGGGGTACCGCTGATTGTCGATTCAACGACGGCGACTCCGTTCATCGTCCGTCCGATAAGTTTTGGTGCCGACATAG
>JAFRIL010000254.1 GCA_017432845.1 Lachnospiraceae bacterium
ATGTGAGTTCTGACCGGAGATCACCTTAATATGCAGATTCATCATGGCCGAGAATGCGACCGACTGGAAAAACTCCCTGATAAGCTCCGTATCAAGATATCCGATCCTTTCTGTATTAAACTTTGCATCATATGAAAAATAAGGCCTGTTGCAAAGATCTATGGCTGTAAGTACAAGTGCATCATCCATCGGAAGGATCATACTCCCATATCTTGCAATACCGGACTTATCGCCAACGGCATCCTTGATCGCCTCTCCGAGAACTATACCGCAGTCTTCGACAGTGTGATGTCCGTCAACAAGAAGATCGCCTTCACACGATATCTCAAGATCGAACAGACCGTGTCTGGCAAATGAATCAAGCATATGATCGAAGAAACCGATACCCGTATCCGCTTTACATGATCCCGTACCGTCCAGGCACAACTTTACGGAAATATTCGTCTCTTTTGTTTCGCGTTTTTTTGTGATCTCTCTCGGACTGTTTTTTTTAGGCGGCATATCACAATACTCCTTTTCCAAATCTGACTCCTATGGAGTTTGCATGGGCCGTAAGGCCTTCAGCTTTTGCAAAATCCATTATATCATCACAGGCTTTGCCAAGTGCTTCCTTTGAATAACTGATGATACTCGTTCTTTTGATGAAGGCATCAACACCGAGCGGTGAGAAGAACTTGGCAGTACCGTTTGTCGGAAGGACATGGTCAGGCCCTGCATAATAATCCCCGAGCGGCTCTGATGAATAATTGCCGAGGAATATCGCTCCGGCGTTCTTTACCTTGGTCATGATATCATAAGGATCCTTTGTCATTATCTCGACATGCTCGCTTGCGATATCATTTGCAGCGTTTACGGCATCATCCATATCATCGGCTATAAGTATATATCCATACTGATCGAGGGATTTTCTGATTATCTCTTTTCGATCAAGCTTTTCGGTAAACTTATCGACATATTCCGAAACACTTTTTGCAAGCTCTTTTGAATCGGTTATAAGTATCGCACTGGCTATCTCGTCATGTTCGGCCTGTGACAGGAGGTCTGCGGCAACAAACTTGGGGTCGGCGCTGTCATCAGCAATAACAAGTATCTCGCTCGGACCTGCTATGGAATCAATGCTCACATGACCGAAAACCGCTTTCTTGGCAAGAGCGACAAATATATTACCGGGCCCTACGATCTTATCCACCTTCGGGATACTGTCGGTTCCAAAAGCCATCGCAGCAACAGCCTGGGCCCCTCCGATCTTGTATATCTCATCAACACCCGCGATCTTTGCGGCAACAAGTGTTCCGTCGTATACCTTACCCAAGATGGCCGGAGTTGTCATGATGATCTTCCTGACACCTGCAACCTTGGCAGGGATAACGCACATGAGCGTTGAAGAAGGATATGCGGCTTTTCCGCCCGGAACATATACTCCTACGTTCTCGATCGGTGTGATCTTCTGCCCAAGGAGCGTTCCTGTATCATCCGTAACAAAGAACCCGTTTGTCAGCTGATTCTCATGGTATCTGCGAATGTTTTCGGCACTTTTTTCCATAACGGATATCAGATGCCGGTCAAAAGAAGCATACGCATCATCTATCTCTTTTTGCGAAACTCTTACACTTGAGCTGTCTATATCCCATTTATCAAACTTTTGTGTCAGCTCGAATACGGCATCATCGCCGCGTGATCTGACATTCTCGATTATATCCGATACGGTGCTTTCAAATTCCTTGTACTGGCCCGGACTCCTTTTCAGAAGCCCTGTCAGAATATCCTTCATCGTATCTTCGGTAAGTTGTACTGTCCTCATAATTCCGTCTTGATCCTTTCGGTCAGATTATTGATCGCCTTGTGCCTGAGTCTCATGGATACAGGATTGACGACCATCCTTGCGGACAGATCGCATATCTCTTCCAGAACGGACAGCCCGTTCTCACGAAGTGTAGAACCTGTCTCGACGATATCCACTATGACATCACACAGTCCGACAATGGGCCCAAGCTCAACACTTCCGTTAAGCTTGATGATATCAACACTCTGATGTCGCATATCGTTGAAATATGATTTTGCGATGCGCGGATATTTTGTTGCGACTCTTATAAGGTCACGTTTTTCAAGAAGTTCTTTTGCACTTTCAGGGCCGCACACGCACATCCTGCATTTCCCGAGCTTAAGATCCAATACTTCGAGGATCTTTCTGTCCTCTTCTAATATTGTATCTTTTCCGACGACTCCGATGTCAGCCACACCGTGTTCGACGTAGGTCGGAACATCGGGACCTTTTGCCAGGAAGAATCTGAACTTTTGCTCCTTATTGACAAAAATAAGTCTTCGCGTATCCTTGTCCTTTATCTGTTCACAAGTGATACCGGCCTTCTCCAGCAGAGCAAGTGTCTTATCGGCCAGTCTTCCTTTGGTCAGCGCAAATGTAAGATAAGAATCCTCCTCGGACCTCTCCTTCTGTGAGCTAAGCGCTATCATCAGTTCATCAAGGGATATACCAAACCCGATTGCCGGAGTATCTTTTCCGAACTCTTTGACAAGTCTGTCATATCTGCCGCCCTTCATAAGAGCATCACCGAATCCGTATGTATATGCCCTGAACAATACACCGGTGTAATATCTGTATTTTCCAACCATTCCGAGGTCAACGGAAATATGATCGGCATTTCCTTCATTTTCCAGGATCTGCAAAGTATCGGTCAGATTGTCGATGGCCTCGATACACTTTTTATTCTTCACTCTTTCTTTAAGAGCAAACAGTGAATCCCTTGTCGTAAAATCATCCGATATATGTATCATCAGGTCACACAGATCACGGTCGGCATTAAGTCCTGACAGGATCTCTTCGGCCTTGTGATAGTTCTTGACGGATATCAGTTCATAGAGAGTGTTTTCATCTTCGCTGCTGATACCGAGCTCTTCGCACAATCCTTTTAAGAAATTGACGTTTCCGACGGAAACCACAAAATCATCAAAACCGGCGGTCTTCATACAGGAGACAACAAGACTTATCATCATGGCATCGGCTTTGCAACTGTCGTCATTATACAGTTCGGCACCTATCTGCGTGCATTCCTTAAGACGGCCGTTAAGGTCGCTTCCGTTAACAAAAGTATTTCCGGCATAACACAGTCCGACAGGTTCCGTCTTATCAAAATAAAGCTTGGAAAACGCCCTTGCCATCGCCGGCGTAAAGTCCGGACGAAGCACCAGTGTGTTCCCCTCTTTGTCATAGAACTTGTACAGTTCGTTCGAAGGCGTAAGCCCTATATTGTCAGCAAACACATCAAAGAATTCAAATGTCGGGGTCTCGATGCGCAAAAAACCCATATCCTTCATGACCTGAAGGAGCTTTTCCATCGTAGTGAGTTTTCCGGATAACTCGGAAGGGATGATATCCCTTACTCCTTCCGGAGTATGTAATAGTTTTGACATGACAGTTCTCGCTTTAATACGTTAAATTGCTAATTCGTTACCATGCTACTAAACGAAATTATATGGAATGATCATCTTAATGTCAAATCTTTTTTGATCCCGTCAAGATAGGGGACAAAGAGTCCGCTGTGGGGTTTGATCTCATAACCGTCTTCAAGCTCCGACAGTTTAAAGCTCTTTCTGCCACCGGATACCATTCTGTCCCAGAACTCCATAAGCTTGATAAACCTCAGATAATAAAACATATCCTTGTGCGTGTAATAGATCACGATAAAGCTTATCCCGCCCTGCTTTTCAAATTCACTCATAAAATCGATCTGGTGTTCATGTATGTTTGAGAGCGCAAACGTATCGCTGCTGCACTCTTTTGCATCAAAGCATACCGGGATCGACTGTACCGCCCCTATATAGTCGACGGTACTTTTCTTGTCAAAATATGCAAGCGTGATCTGGCTGTGATCCTCATTCATCCTGATCGGAGTGATCGGAGTGGGGATCTTTTGTACAAGAGCAAGGCCGTGCTCCTTATACATCTCATTTGTTCTGTTTATCAGGTCTTCGAGTGTGGATCCCCGAAGCCCTCTGGAATTCCAAGTTGACATCACATCACCTTTTTAAAGGATAACGGTAAACCGGTTTCGATAGTCTTTCCGGAAACTGCAAGCAAGGAATCATCGCAAAATTCCATTCTCGTACACGTAAGCATCTGGCAGGTAATACCGAAGTTTTTCCTGTATTTGTCGTTTATCTTTGGATCCCCGTATTTGGGATCTCCTATTATCGGATGCCCGATAGAGGCAAGATGAGCCCTTATCTGATGAGTCTTACCTGTAATAAGCTTTATCTCAAGCCGGCTGATGCCGCCTTTTGTACAAACAGGATGGATCACTGTTGTAATATCAGCTCCGTCGCCGCCTTTATCAGTTATCGTAACGGTATTAGAGTTCCTGTCCTTGACAAGCTTTCCCGAAAGCGTGATGTCATCTTCGATCACACCCGATACAATGCATGTATAGTATTTGCCCACAGTCCTTCTTTTAAATGCATCTGACAGATATTTGGCGCCTTTTAATGTCTTTGCAAAAGTAACAAGTCCCGAAGTATTTCTGTCGAGCCTGTTACAAACAGAAGGCGTAAATGATGCTTCGTCCTTATCGGAACCTATGTAAGCATTCAGTATCTCATTGAGCGAGACATCATTTGCGGATGATTTTTGCGTAAGCATTCCCGCGGGCTTATCGGCTATTATGATATCTTCATCTTCATATATGATCGGCGGAACCTTGCATAAAAGGCCACTGTCAATACCGGATGGAGAAGAAAACTTATCAAATGTCTCATCGGAAAGGTAGAATGTAACGGTATCACCGGCATGAACAGTCATGCTGCCGTCGGCTTTATTCCCGTTAAGGACGATGTTCTTCTTGCGAAGCATCCTGTAAGCAAAAGACTGCGGAGCATCCTTTAATATTCCGCGAATATACTTATCAAGTCTTCTGCCCTCTTCGTTTTCGGATACGGTGAACTGTTTCATAATGATACCGATCTGATCGCATCTATAACTGCGTTATCTTTTCCTTCTTTTACCGTAAGGTTCGCCCTTGCACCATCGATCCGTGTGAAAAATGCCGTCTCATCGTCAAATATCTTGACGGTCACATCATGTCCCGCAGTTTTGCAGACAGCATTAATATGGTCGCGAAGTGCATGGTCTTCATCCTTATCCATAAGATAAAGAGCCAGGACATTACCGCCTACCGCACATATCACCGGTACAAAAAATGTCCTGTCGGAAGTCGTCAGTATGTTTTCATATATCACGGGAAGGTTTTCGCACCTTTTGTCATACCTGCGATATTCATCATCAGACAGTGAAGAAAACCTCGCAAACATGATGAATCCGACCAGTGCCCTGCATGCGGGAAGAAGTGCCAGAACGGCAAATACGGACCACAGGCTCTTCTTGGTGCCAAGCGTAAAAAGACCGATGAAGAAGATCCCCAACGCCATGGCAAACATCACAAGGGTCTTGATAAGTTCAAATAAACGCTGTTTCTTTATATATCCTTTTGTGCCGCGAAGTTCACGATTCAGATATTTCATCGATTATCTCCCTGTATGACATGATACTGTGATCGGCAAGGCTTTTCTTTTTATCCCACTGGTATTCGGAATAATCATCATATATCGCAACCGTTGTCATCCCCGCTGCATTGCCTGCCCTTATACCGTTTGACAGATCCTCAAACACAAGGCATCTTGCGGGAGACACACCGAGTCTTTTCGCACACTCCAGATAGACATCGGGTGCTGGCTTCCCGGCCGTCTGACCTTCCCCAGTAAGAATGATGTCAAAGTATTCGATAAGATCGTTCGCACGAAGCGTCAGATGGCAGAGCGTACTTGAATTACTGGTTGCTATCCCGATCCTGTAATTGTTATTCTTCAGATATTCCAGGAACTGTTGTATACACTCTTTTGCCTTGACTTTACTGGCATAATGCTCATATGCCATCTCATTCCAGTTTGCCATCAGCTCTTCTATACTTACAAAAGGGATATAGTGATCGTGGGTATATTTTGCAGTCTCATAAAAACTGAGTCCCTCGATCTCTTTCTGGTAAGTATCCGGCATGACAAGATCACACTTTTTGAAATAGTCTATATCGATCTGTTTCCATATCCACATCGAATCAACTACAGTCCCGTCAAGATCGAACAAAACTGCATCCGTCTTTTTGAGTATCTCCATCCAGCTCATGTCAATACCCAGCCTTTTTCATACATGTTTTTGATCTTTTTTCCATCATATTTTCCAAACCCCAGAGGATATGAAGATACGCAGATAAGCACCAAACCTTTTTTAAGATTTTGGGCCATATTATCATCAGGAATGATCGTTTCGCCCTTAAGATACCGTATGACATCAGGGCTTGTTGCATCATAGCTTATCACATTATCAAAATCACGACTGCAAAGTGACAGCGCAAAAGCCGTAGATGGGATAAAGCTGTCCTTTCTGATCTTCCCGATCACGGTTCCGGTCCTTACATAACGTACATGTGGCCTGATGTATTCCTTTGCACGATCACACAGCAGATAAACGTATCCGTCATCTGCAATGATATGATCCGTCTGTTTGAGCTTTTCTGCAAAATCAGGTGACAAACGGTCAAAGAAATCATCCATTATCGCCGGATATGCAACATTATCGTCATTTGCGATATTATCACTGCTATTTTGCCGGATCCCGTCCTTTTTAAGAAGCGCTATAAAATGTCCTTCGCCTTTTGCGCGGTGAGGAAACAGATGATATACGTCAAGGTCTTCATAGCCGGCATATGCACCCGAAAAGACATCTCCTTTATCGACTGTGACCGTCTTCATATCCTGATGAGCTTTAAGAAATGACAGTATCACCTGTTCGTTTTCCTTATCCGAATATGTGCATGTGCTGTACAGTATATGGCCACCGGCCTTGAGCATTTTATATGCGTTCTCAAGTATCTGCTTTTGAACGTCGGGATATTCTGCGCTGCCCTTTTTTTCATAAGAGGCGATCAGAGATCTGTCTTTGCGGAACATCCCCTCACCCGAGCACGGAGCATCTACCAGTATCCCGTCAAAAGAGCAGCCGTACATATCGTAAAGGTTTTCCGGAGTTGATGCGGTAACAAGGTAATTCCCCGTACCGAAATGCTCAAGATTCTTGACAAGGGGTAGCGTTCTGGAATAGCTTATATCGTTTGCCACAAGAAGTCCTATATCCTTTGTCGCAAGCTTTGTCGCCTTGCCTCCCGGAGCGGCGCAAAGATCAAGTATCACATCACCCGGCTCTGCCGGGAATATATCGGCCGGAAGCATGGCCGAAGGCTCCTGTAAATAATACAATCCCGCAAAATAATACGGATGTTTTGACCATGCATCCGTATCATCAATATAATAACCGTCTGATATAAAAGGTATCTTTTGTATGGGATAAGGCGCGATCTTCTCGAACTGGCTAACCGTTACTTTGGAGGTGTTCACCCGAAGTGCGCTAAGCGGCTTCTCATCAAAAGATGCGATAAAGTCATCGTATTCGGCTCCGAGAAGATCTTTCATTAAGCTTGTAAATGATCCGGGAAGTATCATCTGATGCTCTTTAATATTTCAAGAAGATAATCATATACCCTGGCAGCCGATGCACTGTCAAGGCGTTCCTTGGGCGTATGGATATTATGTATGTCGGGGCCGAAAGAGATTATATCAACACCTTCTATCCTCTTGAAGAACACACCGCATTCAAGTCCGGCGTGAAAGCCTTTAAGGGCGGGATTTTTCGAGTAAACTCTCTGATATGCATCAAATGCTATATCACGAAGAGGCGATTCGCTTACATACTCCCATGCAGGATAGTCATATTCTTCCTTGTATGTACCACCCGTCATCTCTGTAAGATATTCGATCTTATCGGAAAGAGCGTCTTTTTCGGACTCGGCAAGGCTTCTCATATTAACGGTAAGTACGAACTCGGAATCGGTCAGTTTCATGATACCGCTGTTAAGCGAAGTTCTGACCAGCCCCTCGTTCTTACGGCTCATCTTTATGATCCCGTCGGGTATCGTATTGAGCAAAAATCCTATGCGGCGTTTACTGTCTGCGGTCAGGCACATAGCCTCATCATCACCCTGGTCTTCGGCATATATCATCATGTTCTCTTCAATGCCTTCAAACTCGTCGCATATGATACGCGAGTATTTCTCGACAATATTCTCAAGCGTATCGATATATTCCTCATCTATGATGATCTCTGCCTTTGCCTCGCGCGGAATGGCGGAATCCGTAAGACCACCGCCGATATACTTAAGACTGTACGGCATATTCTTGGTTATCGTATGCAAAAGACGCCCGAGAAGGAGGTTCGCGTTTCCTCTTCCCTTGTCTATCTCCATACCGGAATGTCCCCCGGTAAGTCCGCATACGACTATACTGTATCCTCTTCCCGAGATATTCTCATAAGAAACGGGAAGGCAGCATTTAACTCTTTTTCCTCCCGCACTGCACGTTAGAAGTTCACCTTCCACCTCATGATCGAGATTGATAATGTATCTGCCGGTAAGCTTTGAAACATCAAAAGAAAGAGCTCCCTTCATGCCGTCTTCCTCATCGGAAGTAAAAAGTGCCTCTATCGGGGGCAGGTCCAGGCTGTCATCATCCAGAATGCTCAGTATAAATGCGACGGCTATCCCGTCATCGGCACCGAGCGTTGTCCCTTTGGCATAGATCAGGTCATCGAGCACACACAGACGAAGGGGATCCTTCGTAAAATCATGCTTTGCATCATAGTCGTAACTCTTCTCGCATACCATATCTGTATGTCCCTGAAGAATGACAGTCGGACGCTTGTCGTCCTTATTCTTCGCAGGTTTGCTGATGAGCACATTGTCATTTTCATCCCTGTAACAGGATAAAGAGTGTGATCTTGCAAAATCACAAAGATAATCCGCGATCTTTGCGCACTTCCCCGAAGGACGCGGGATCATGGAAATATCTTCAAAATATTCGAATACTTTCTTAGGTTCAAAATCCTTTAATACTCTTTCCATATGTTTTCTTACCTTGTCCGGGATTATAACAAAAACGGGGCCGGCATGCGGTCCCGCTTAAATGGTCATATAACGTTCACTCCCTGACCGCCGTCGTTTCTGCCTTCTTTGTCCTTGTTGTCTGTCGGATAGCCCTCCAGCGCGGCAATATCATTATCAAGTTCGACCTGCGGATATAACTGTGACCGGTCCTGTGCTATTATCGATTTACATTCACGAAGCTTAGCGAGCAGATCACCGTACTTGGCGTCAGCCGTCGCTATTGCATGATCTATGATCTGCTGGAGAGTGGATAACTGTCCGAATGTATATTCCATCGCTGACTGTCTGACGTTATTGGCTTCAACAGTAGCCATATCCACAATCTGCTGGGCCTGATCCGTGGCCTGTTTGACAACTTCTCCGGCCTGAGCATATGCCTGTTGCATTATCTCGTTTTCATCAACCATCCTGACGGTCTCGGCCTGCGCCATATTGAGCATTGCATCGGCCTTGTCCCGCGCATCCTGTAAGATACGCTCCTTGTTACTGATGATCTTCTGGTACTTCTTGATCTCTTCGGGCGTTCTGAGACGAAGATCCCGAAGAAGCTCATCCATCCGGTCCTTATCTACGATTATGTTGGTCGTTGAAAAAGTCTGATACTTACATTCCGAAATAAACTGTTCTATTTCGTCGATTACCTGTTCGATCCTGCTGCTCATTATACACTCCCCTCTTCCTTACGATCGCTGTCCGAACTTACGATAAGTCATCTCGGCAACGAGCGGAGGAACAAACTTTTCTATATCCCCTCCGTAACTTGCAACTTCTCTGACGGTTGAACTTGAAAGATATGCATATCGAAGTGAAGTTGCAAGAAAAACTGTATCTATTTCTTTGTGAAGAACACGATTAGTCTGCGCAAGCTGCAGTTCATAATCAAAGTCTGTGACGGCACGAAGGCCTCTTACGATGACACCGGCATTCTCCTGTACGGTAAAATCAACAAGCAGACCGTCGTAACTCTTGACGGTCACATTATCAAGATCCGTCAAAACCTCATTCAATATATTAACACGTTCATCTATAGAAAACAACGGAGTCTTGGCCCTGTTCTCAAGCACACCGACGATCAGTTCATCAAATATCTCGGAAGCTCTTTTGATGATCTCGATATGTCCGTATGTGACCGGATCAAAGCTGCCCGGGTATATCGCTCTCTTCATCGCTAATCCTCCGTTTCTTCAAAAAAACATGTTTGCTGCTTTTGTAATCTTTGATCCTTATGACATCAAAGCCCGTCGTTTGGGCAAAGCTTACGTCATTATCGGAGGCACACTCAACAATCACAAGTGTATCATCCGTGCAGATCTTCTCATTCGAAAAAAGATATGACAGAACACTCTTTTCAAGTCCCTGACCATAAGGAGGATCCATGAATATGATATCATATCCTCCAGGACGGCCTATCTCGCACAAAACGCCGAGAACATCACCGCGCCGCAGTGTTGCCTTATCGGTAAAGTGCGTAGTCTCAAGGTTCTTCTTTATACAATCGGTAGCATCCTTATCCTTTTCGATAAACACCGCATGATCTGCGCCCCTTGAAAGTGCCTCTATACCGATCCCGCCGCTTCCGGCGAAAAGATCGGCAAATGCAGCACCATACAGTTCCGGTGCCAGTATATTGAACAGGGTTTCTTTTATCTTGTCTCCGGTAGGCCTTGTAGTGTTGCCTTTCGGAGTAACAAGTAAAAGCCTTCTGGCTGTTCCCGCGATGACCCGCATATTATCCTCTCAGCTTGCTTCCTTTTGTATCCCGGCGTGCGGCCTTAAGTCTTGACAGAAGAATCTGTCTGTTTCCGACCTCCACCATCGTATCATCTTCTTCACCGATATAGTAAACATTGGACACTCTGTCATTCCCGGTAAGCTTGATGGCCCTCACACCTACTGCACCTTTCTTCTTGACGGGTATCTCATCCGTCTCAAACTTGAGAAATACATCAAATTCAGTCTGAAGAACGACATATTTCTGATCGGTAACAGGAAATACGGTAATGACCTCGTCATCTTCAAGAAGTCCTGTAGCGGCAACAGTCCGCTTGATCACATCAAATTCACTTCCGTACACCTGCTTGAACATGCCTTTCTTAGTTCCGAACATGAGCTTCTGAAGTACCAGATCACCCATCGGAAGCAAATACACGATCGATTCCGCTGTAGAGTCGTAATTACTTACATTATCAAGCGGAACTCCCTTATCACGAAACTTTCCAAACGGAAGATCCCCCACCTTTACAGAATGCATGACACCCATATTCGTAAACAGGCATATCCTGCCGGTGTTAAGACACTTGAAGTTAACGGCAAACTCGGCATCGATCGCGTCGCGGTTTCTCTCAAAGGCATTAATATCGATAGTCTTTGCATATCCAAAGCGGTCCATGAGGAATACAACTTCTATTTCTTCGGCCTTGCTCTCCTCAAAGACGACCTCCGTGGCATTTTCTATAAGTGTGCGTCTGCTTCTTCCGTACTCTTTCCTGATATGGTCCAGATCCTTGATTATCGCGGCATCCATCTTCGCCGGCTTGGTAAGGATCTCCTTGAAGGTCGCTATATCCGAAAGCGTTTTGTCGTGTTCGGCGATAAGTGCCTCCATTTCAAGCCCTATAAGCTTATACAGTCTCATATCAAGGATCGCACCGGCCTGTCGTTCGGTAAATCTCAGATTCGATGCGATCTTTTCCGATATCCTGCTCTTGAACTTGATATCCGCCGTGTTTCCTGTCATAAGGCACTCTTTAGCAACCTTGACCTCACGCGATCCGCGGAGTATCTCAATGATAACGTCGATAACATCGACAGCCTTTATGAGACCTTCCTGTATCTCCTTCTTGTCAAGTTCCTTCTGAAGGAGTGTCTTGTACTTGCGTGTTGCAAGCTCACGCAGGAAATTAACGTGATGTGCCAGCATCGTCCTCAGTCCCATGACCTCGGGACGGCCGTCGCTGATGGCAAGCATATTGACCCCGAAAGTATCTTCAAACCTAGTCTTCTTGATGATCATGTTGCGGACATTCTCAACGTCGGCATCTTTTTTGAGTTCTATCACAATACGGATACCTTCCTTACCGGACTGGTTGGAGATAACCACTATATCATTCGTCTTTTTGGAATCGATAAGAGAGACTATATCAAGCAGGAACTTGGAGATATTCGCACCTATCATCGTATAAGGGATCTCGGTTATGACAAGCAGCGGACGGCCGCCCTTTCCGGTCTCCAGCTCCATCTTGCCGCGCACCTTTATCTTACCTGTCCCGGTCTCATATATCGACAGCAGTTCATCCTTGTTGGTCACGCAACCGCCTGTGGGAAAATCAGGTCCCGGCATGATATCAAGAAGCTCTTTTGTCGTAATGGCGTTGTTCTTCATGTACGCCTTTTCGGCATCGATCACTTCACAAAGATTATGCGGAGGCATTGAAGTTGCCATACCTACTGCGATACCTTCGGTACCGTTTACAAGAAGGTTGGGAAATCTGCAGGGGAGAACCTCCGGTTCCTTACCTGTCTCATCATAGTTAGGCATAAAGTCGACGACATCCTTATCAAGATCGGACAGCATCTCCTCCTGGGCTATCTTCTGAAGCCTTGCCTCGGTATATCTCATTGCGGCTGCACCGTCGCCTTCGATCGATCCGAAGTTTCCGTGTCCGTCAACAAGCGCAATCCCCTTTTTGAAC
>JAFRIL010000255.1 GCA_017432845.1 Lachnospiraceae bacterium
AGAAGCCATACGTCACCATCGTACCGCTTCCAGTCTTTTGCAGGGTCGGCTCCGGTGATAACGGCCTGCCTGCGCTCTTTTGATCTGTAGATGATCCTGTCGCGCCCAGTCCCCGCATTTAGGGGACTTACGTCTTCCCTGTATATCCCGGGAGATACTATGACCTCATCTCCCGCCTTTGCGACATTTGCCGCCTGTGTAATTGTCCTGAAAGGTGAATGCGCGTCCCCGGAACCTCCGGGGCGCGCATTGCAATCAACAAACCATTTCATATTCTATCCTCATCCCTTTACCGCACCTGCAATGAAGCTTTCCTGGATCTTGTTGCTCAGGAAGATGTATACGATAAGAGTCGGGAACGTAGCTATAACAAGCGCAGCACCGATCGGACCCCAGTCCGTCGTATATGCGCCCGATAACGCCTTGATACCGACGGGCAGAGTTCTGTGCGCACTGTCGCTTATGAACACGTTCGCAAACATGAACTCGTTCCAGCACTGAAGGTAAGCATAAATACCTATCGTGGAAAGTGCCGGCTTCATCAGCGGAAGGATGATCGCAAAAAACGTCTTCCACAGTCCGCAGCCGTCTATCCTTGCAGACTCATCGAGGTCATAAGGAATATCTACCATGAATCCGGTACTAATCAGTATCGACATTGAAAGCGTGAATGCCGAATACGGAACGATCAGCGTCGAATAATGATTGAGCCAGTGTGCCTTGGAAAGGATTACGTACACAGGCACGATCGAAGCCTGGATCGGGATCGTAAGACCGAGCATGAGGAATGAGTTCATCAGCTTCGATCCGCGCCACTTGATACGCGTGATCGCATATGTTGCCATAAGAGCGGCAAATATCGATATCGCGATCGAAGCGATCGTAACGATCAGACTGTTTACAAAGTACAGACCCATGTTACCGGTATTCATCGCGGATGTGAAGTTTGACCACAGCCACTCCTTCGGCAGTCCTATAACATTTTCACCGAATATCTCGTCATTTGATTTGAGCGAGAAGGTGAACATGAAATAGATTGGGAATATGTTTATCAAAGCCCAGATGATCAGGAAGATGTATGTGATGACCTTGATCACGGGATTGGTCTTCTTGATCTCTTCAAACTGGTATCCGGATGCACTGAATGATTTCTTATCTGCCATGTCCTACGCCTCCTTATCCTTAAATGCTGCCGTTATCAGAAGCGCAAATGCAAAGCACAGCGCGATCAGCATAACAGATATCGTGCTGCCCATTCCGTATCTGTTACGAAGGAACAGCATATTTTCAAGAAGCGTACTCGGCACTTCCGTAGACTGGAAAGGGCCGCCCTCGGTGAGGATACGTACAAGGTCGTATGTCTTAAGTGAACCGGTAACAGCGAAGATAACGCTGACCCTTATTATCGGTTTGATTATCGGAATAACAATATATCTGTCAACCTGCCATTTCGTGGCTCCGTCAAGCATGGCCGCTTCACGAAGGTCCGTGGATACACCCTTTACACCAGCATACATCAGAAGCATGTGATATCCGATATACTGCCAGATGGTGGGGACTATGATAGCCCCGAGTGCCGTGCCGACTTCACCTACCCATACATGCTTGAGGTTCCCGAGATTAACCGCATCAAGGAATCTGTTAAGGATACCGTAATCGGGGTTGTATATCTTCAGCCATAACTGACCGATAACGACCGTCGATATGAGAACCGGCATGAAGTAAATGGACAGGAATGATTTTTCGCCTTTAACTTTTCTGCCCAGCAGAAGTGCCAGGAACAGTGAAAACGGGAGCTGTACGAATACCGAGAAGAACGCAAGGATGAAAGCGTTCTTAAGGCTTGTCATGAACTTGATGGAGCCGCTCGTGAACAGTTCCTTGTAGTTCTCAAGACCTATGAACGTTCCTTCCGAGAAACCGTTCCAGTCATACATACTCCTGTAGACCGATACGATGATCGGTGCGATTAGTATGCTTATAAACAGTAATAAAGCGGGAAGCAGGAAAAAAAAGATCGTAACGCCCTTTCCAATATCCGACTTTTTCTTAACACTGTGATTGTCAGCCATTGTAAATACCTTTCAGAAAACGTCAAACGTGTGATTTTAAAAAAACAGCCCCGCCGAACCTCCCAAAAGGGAGGCTCGGGAGGGGCTTGTCAAACTAGATCAGAACGAAGTGATCATCTGATGTCTTTTGCAAGACCCTCGATGAACGCTGTTCCGTCAACCTGGCATCCATAAACCTGGTCAACGTATGAAAGATAAGTGTTAGCGTCATCAGCACTCATAGCTGTATCTCCGAAGAGAACGTAAGAATCGGCGTTTGCGCAGATATCTGAAACAGCCTGTGTAAGGGCGTTGATTCCGCTTGTGTCACCGTAAGGTGTCCATGCAGGAAGTCCGCAACCATCAAGATATCCGTAGTGGCAGATCCTCTTACCAAGCTCGAATGTGTATGTAGCTGCTCTTTCAGCATTCTCTGAAGAAGCTGCAACTGCAAGAGTATCTGAAGGTCCACCGATGAGCTGGCCGAGCTTAGCCTTGTCAGCGTTGATAACAGGGAACTCACCAACCTTAACCTTCGGGAAGAACTCTTCATTAGCTGCGAAGTCTGCACAGTTCCATGTACCGTTCATGTAGAATGCATACTTGCCTGCCATGAAGTTAGCCTTAACTTCATCGTTTGTAAGACCGATACCTGAAGGATCGAAGTAACCGTTGTTAACAAGACCCTGGAATGTATCAACAGCAGCGCCTACATCAGGATTATTCCATGTAGCCTTGCCAAGGAAGATGTCGTTGAGTGCATCAGCACCAACTGACTTCTCGATAACTGACTCAAGGTACTCTGTTACACACCATGTCTCCTTGCCGGCACAACCGAAAGGAATGATGTTCTTAGCCTTAAGAGCGTCACAGCACTTGATGAACTCATCATATGTGCCGGGGATCTCATCGTAACCTGCTTCCTTAAGAAGATCCATGTTAGCGAAAAGACCAACGATGTTCATTGTAAGCGGAACACCATAGTGCTTGCCGTCGTATGTTGTGTTACCAAGCATAACTTCGGGAAGCTCATCCTTATAGTTCTGGTAAGCATCGTCAAGGCAGTAAACCTTACCTGCGTTAACGAAGTCGCCAAGGAATGCGCATGACCATGTGAAGAAGATGTCGGGCATCTCATCAGCTGATACAGCGGCTTTGATCTTTGTCTTGTAAGACTGGTTCTCGAATGCTTCCCAGTTAAGAGTTACATCGGGGAACTCTGTCTGCATTTCCTTGATAGCCTCTTCGTAAGAATGACGGTTTGAGTCACTCTCTGTTGCGATACACCACATGTCAAGTGTGATAGCACCGTCTGCTGCTTCTGCTGCAGGAGCCTCTTCAGCTGTATCAGCTGCGGGAGCTTCCTCTGTAGCTGCGGGAGCTTCAGCTGTTGCATCGGCTGCGGGAGCTGCAGGAGCTGCTGCGCCGCCGCAGGCAACGAGTGAAAGAGCCATAGTGCCTGCTAACAGTGTTGAAACTAAGCGTTTCATTTTCATAATAAATGTACCTCCTTATTATCTTTGCCGTCAGCACCATGCTGCCGGCTATCAAAAGCGCAAAAGCGCTTATGACCGTATCTGATACTACTTCTTCTGAGTCCTGACCATGGGCCACGGATAATCGATCATAAGCTTATCTCCGTCAAGACTGTAGTACAGGATCGCATCCTCCATCGGTTCGTCATACATGAGCTTTATCGTATGATCGGCTTCATTGACCTCGTAGTGCCCGTAGAAGATGTTCTCTTCGGTAAACGTTCCCTTGTCGGTAAATTCGAACAGCCATCCGTTGTCCTGCGTCCATACGCCGAGTATGCTGTCCGGCTCACCCTCTCCGTCATACGTATACGTGGAACTCTCATACAGTACCATCTTGTCGCCGTCCGGGATAAAGCGCATCTTCGTCTCATTCCCGTTGCCATCTTTCAGTACAAGAAATTTGTCATCCCTGGTATACGAATAATTGTCGCCTTTGTATTCGGCCTTTCCGTTATCCGAAAGAGATAGGACTTCCGTCTTAGGATCGTGAATATACGCCCAACTCTCTTTATTGCCGCAACCTGCGAGAAACAGGGCGAAAATTACGAAAACGGTTAAGGAAAACTGTAATTTTATACGCATTATATCACATACCTTTCATGATTTCATTCTAATTGTTGGTTTTTAGTTATCAATTATTGCTAACTTTTGAGCCAAAAAATAAAAAAACTTATCACAAAGTTACAAAAACTTACCGTACCTTTTCTTGATCTTCAGGCGGTTGGCGGCTCTTGCAAGCATTCCCTTGGCTGCGCGCATGTTAAGTCTGTCGC
Source organism: Lachnospiraceae bacterium (assembly GCA_017432845.1). Lineage (GTDB taxonomy): Bacteria > Bacillota > Clostridia > Lachnospirales > Lachnospiraceae > UBA2868. Next base: position 4,363 of record JAFRIL010000255.1, read on the forward strand.
TCTTTCCGGCCAGGATATCCTTTGCCATCTCCTCTTCATTCCTTGCCCTTGCCTCATCGATCTCTTCAGGATCTTCGGCAGACTCGACAAGGATCAGCACTTCATTGTTCTCCACTTTGACGATACCGTTGGAGACCGCGGCATGCCTCCTCTCCCCGTCCGGGAGCGTGAACTTAACAACGCCGATATCGATCGCCGCAACGAAGTTTTCGTGCATCGCCTGTATCCCGTACATCCCTTCCGTGGTCGGGACTACGAGCGAGACACACTTTCCGTTATAGTATTCATCATCCGCTTCGAGTATATGAAGGTTAAATTCGTTCATTACAGCTGCTTTGCCTTCGCATATGCATCATCAAGCGTTCCGACATTATAAAATGCGGCTTCGGGCATGTCATCGGCATCCCCGCCGAGAATCGCGGTAAATCCGCGTATCGTTTCGGAAACGGTCACGTAAGCGCCCGGGATACCC
>JAFRIL010000256.1 GCA_017432845.1 Lachnospiraceae bacterium
GAAAATACCTCGTCAAGTAACAACGTCCTCCAAGGGTTCGTGGAAAACGACAAATCATCCGGGACTGGTTTATTATTTCACATGAGTTATCTGGTCGAGATGCGTACTAATCGCTAAATATACATTACTGTATCACGATCGCATGCTCGCACAGATACTGCCTCCAGATCTTCATGTACTCCGGTTTCAGATGTATCCCGTCGCTCGTCATCTCCGGCTTTAAGTTACCTGCAAGGTCCGAGAGCACCGGCCCCGCATCAAGGAAGTATGCCTTCTGGGTCTTGGCAAACTTTTCAAGGCCGGCATTCCTTACCGCAATGTTCGGATTGTTATGCGCCTTGTCGGTTGCTGACTTTGCTTCCGTTACCGGAAGGATCGCATGCACGTAGATTACGGCGCGGGGTTCATACTCACGAAGCTTTTCGATAAGCTCGGCGTATTTTGCCTCGAAGTTCTCCTCCGTTCCATATCCGAGTTCGTTAAGTCCGACCTTGATATATATCTTCGTGAATGCATCGTACGGCATGGCATCGAATATCGGCACCTTGCCGTTCTCGGTCTGCACGACCTTTGTCGTATCGTATTTGTACAGTTGGAAGCCGGTTGCGCAGTAATACGTTGCGGGAAGTCCCGACCAGAATCCGAATCCCTGAAGTCTCGAATCTCCGATAAACAGAGCATCGGTGAAGTAGCTCTCGTCAACCGTAGTAAACGGAAGAGGATAATCTTCAAGCGGATCCTTTATCGTCTCAGGCTCGTCTTCCTCTTCGATCCCGGCTATCTCATCGTCCTCGTCGGCCTTTGCGACACTTTCAAATCCTTCTATGCCGGCCATTGTCATACCGTAATCTCCGGTCCCGTCATCTTCCGAAGCCGGCACATCCTCCTCTTTTCCTTCCGGCCCGTCTTCCGGAAGTGCTTCATCAGATGTGCCTTTTGAGTTCTCGTCAATACTGATGGCTTCTTCCGGCGCGGGATCTTCAACGGCCTCGATAGATTCATCATCTCTTGTCGCCGCCGATACGTAATGTGCAAAAAGTACCGTATTCAATTCCGAAAGAGTTCTGTGACCGTCCCAGAGTGCAAGTGCCACTCCCACCGCCATGGACAGTATTATCGAAAACACCATCGCCATGGCAACGGCCGCGATCCTTACCGCATGATTTTTCTCGTGACGCACCTCGTCCCTTATGTGTTCATTCCCATGAGGAGATGTCTTTTCCACGATCTTCGAGGTGACAGCGGTCTCCTCGCTTCCATCATCCGACAGATAGACCTGTTTTATATGCCTTACATTTTCTTTTTCGTGATTTTTATCTTCTTTTTTTTCGCTCATCCGTCCACCCGGCCCAGTTTATAAAAATGATTGTCGTCATTTACGAACGTCCAGTTATATAAAAGCAACACATCTGTTTGACCGTTTTCGTCAAGGAGTTCCTGCACCGATCCTTCGAAATATCTCAGATCGACCACCGTGATACTATCATAATTCATAACGAGATACGGAATCAAGCAGTTTGCATAAGAATCTTTGAAGATCAAAAGTTCCCTGCCTGCTCCCTTTTGAGCAACAACTTTGCAGCAGCCGTCATTTCCGTACATAAACCCGCCGTATTTGTCAAACACGGAAAGCTTTTCCTCATCAAACAGATCGTGGACCGTCCTTTTCTCAAGCCGAAGTTCATCGATCGGAACATCGTAATACTCTATCGTATCCGGCCTGATCCCTATGCCCTTATACTTGGCATAATGCGTTCCGAGAAAATCATCCGCCGTATGTTTCGTATACTTTGTAATATCCTTTACTTCAAGACCCATATCGGATGCGATCTTCTCATACGCATAACCCGCGCCCTTTGTTGTCCAGTGGTGATCAGTGCGGTAGTAGAGTTGCTCGCCGGCGTGTTCGCGAAGGGTATCGTACAGATAGATCATATGGGCATTATCGATATCCCCGAGAGCCCCCGTCAGCTCGTTGCTCATCGAAGCCTCGTCAAGAACAGGCATTCCGGCAGGAAGGAGGCCGGCGTTGACCCAGGTCGATGTCGGTGCTATCGCAACGTACACATCCCTTCCGGAATTTTTCGCAAAGTTTACGATCGCCGCGATGTTCCTGTAGCACTTATCGTCAACGGCCGTAACCTTGTCAAACAGATACGAATCCTTTCCTTTTGCGATGCCGTCATTTTCGGACGAAAGAGTTGCCGCAACCGTTGCTGCCTTGCATTTTACAAACATGCCCCGAAGCGGGATCTGCTCATTCGTATAAACCTCAAAAGCATCCATGAACGATCCGTCCAGAAGAGCCGGAAGCGTTAGTGCCGGCCGCTTTTGCAGGAATCTGTTCTCCATCTGGGAAAAATCATCCTGCGTGCGGAAAATGTAACCGCAAAGCATCACGAGGCAGATCGCAAAAAAAGCAAATACCATCGGATATTCTGTTATGTTCTTACAGATCTTCTTCATTATCATCCTTACAGAACAGCACTTCTCATCGCTCTAAAATCTGAAGTACAAAAACGGATTATAGCTGGCGTCGGCCAGGAAGCAGACGCATATGAATAAAGGCAAAAGATGCAGCAGTATCCCGGCAGGACCTTTCTTTATCTTTTCATATAAAGGCTTTGCGACCGGGGTCGAAAAGATGCATCCAAGGACCATCACTACAACATAGTTCCTGAGGTAATAGATCACATCGGCGCTTCCGATACTAGTTATGTTAACCAGTCTCGACATGTAAACACCAAGTGCGGATAAGTCTGTTATCGCAAATATCATCCACGACAGGCCGATAAATACAAGTGCGTATATCCTTGCGATGACCGGGTGCTTCTCCAGAAACGGTGCAAGGAATGATTTTTCCATCGAGAGAAATACGAAGAAGAAGAGTCCCCATAATATGAAATTCCAGTCTGCACCATGCCAGAATCCGGTCAGAAACCAGACAATGAATAGGTTGACATAAGTTCTGGCCTTTCCCTTCCGGTTCCCGCCAAGCGGAATATATACGTAATCCCTGAACCACCCGGATAAAGTCATATGCCATCTTCTCCAGAACTCGGTCAGGGACTTTGATATATAAGGGTTATCAAAGTTTCGGGGGATGTCGAACCCGAGCATCTTCCCAAGTCCGATCGCCATCAGGGAATAGCCGTTAAAATCAAAATATATCTGAAGCGTGAACGCTGCCACACCGAGCCATGCAAGCGGCATTGAGATATGTTCGTATCCGATCGACTCCAAGTCTTTCCAGACAAGGCCCATGGTGTTTGCGACAAGTACTTTGGATGACAGTCCCACTATAAATGTCATGATCCCGTCGGATATCGCAGATAATGTGATGTTTCTTTTGTGAAGTTGGTCCGAGACTTTGGAATAGACAACAATGGGACCGGCGATCAGCTGAGGGAACATGACAAGATATGTTCCGAGCGTCAATATGTTTTTTTCCGCCTTTATCTTTCCCCTGTACAGATCGATGACATACGAAGCTATCTGGAATGTATAAAAGCTTATCCCCAGAGGCAGTCCCAGATCCGGATCGGGTATCGATGCCGAAAAAGCGGCGTTGATGTTTCGCACGAAAAACCCGGTATATTTGAATACGAAAAGCATTCCGAAATCAAATAAAAGCGCGAGGATAAATATGGTCTTTTCCCTGACTGACGGTGCTGTTTCTTCGTCCCTGTGCGCAAGGCCCAGACCCGCAAGATAGTTTACGAGTATCGATATGAAGATAAGTATCAGATACGCCGGTTCTCCCCAGGCATAAAAAACAATACTGCCTAGAAAAAGCACAGTATTGCGTAATCTTGCGGGTACAATATAGTATACCGCAAAGAATATCGGTATGAACCAAAATAAAAACAGAAGACTGGAAAAGACCATTTTCTATTACATATTAAGAGGGTATTTCGCTGTAAGACCTTCTACGATCTTGCGTGCACCCTGCACACCGTCGGCACCCTGTTTTACCACAAGTGATATAGCCTCAGCGATAAGGTCCATATCATCAGTGTTCATGCCGCGTGATGTAACGGCAGGAGTTCCGAGCCTGATACCGCTTGTAACGAAAGGCTTCTGAGGATCGTTGGGAACAGTGTTCTTATTGGCCGTGATATGAGCCTCATCAAGGAGTTTTTCGATCTCCTTACCCGTCAGCTGCTGCGGACGAAGATCGAGCAGCATCAGGTGGTTATCCGTACCTCCCGATACGATCGACAGTCCCCTGCTCATCAGACCGTCGCAAAGTGCCTTGGCATTTGCCACGATGTTCTTTCCGTACTCTTTGAACTCAGGCGAGAGTGCTTCCTTGAAGCATACAGCCTTTGCCGCGATCACATGCATGAGCGGGCCGCCCTGCGTTCCGGGGAAGATAGCCTTGTTGAAGTTGAACATATCGGCCGCTTCCTGATTGCACATGATAAGACCGCCACGGGGGCCTCTGAGTGTCTTGTGTGTCGTAGTCGTAACAACATCGGCATAAGGGAAAGGACTCTTATGCATTCCTGATGCGACAAGACCCGCGATATGCGCGATATCCACCATCATATATGCTCCGACGCTGTCACAAATGCTGCGGATACGTTCAAAATCAATAGCCCTTGCATATGCGCTCGCACCGGCAAGGATCATCTTGGGATTACATTCCTTCGCGAGCCTTTCCATCTCATCATAATCTATGAAGCCGTCGGCATTTACGCCGTAATGCACGCAGTTGAAATACTTACCCGAAATATTGACCGGTGAACCGTGCGACAGATGTCCGCCGTGATCAAGGTTCATTCCCATATATGTATCGCCGGGCTCGAGCATCGCAAAGAATGCAGCCATGTTAGCCTGAGCTCCCGAATGGGGCTGAACGTTAACGTAATCACATCCGAACAGCTTCTTGGCACGTTCCCTTGCAAGATCCTCAACTATATCAACGCAGTCACAGCCGCCGTAATATCTCTTGCCCGGGTACCCTTCCGCATATTTATTTGTGAGAGGGCTTCCCATTGCAGCCATAACTGCCTTGCTTACCCAGTTCTCCGATGCAATGAGTTCAATATGGCTGTTCTGCCTCTCCTGCTCCTTGACAATGGCCTCGGCGATCTCGGGATCTACCGACCTTACTTCA
>JAFRIL010000257.1 GCA_017432845.1 Lachnospiraceae bacterium
AGGCAAGAAGATCGCACTTTTCGGTTCATATGGCTGGGGAGACGGCCAGTGGATGAGAGACTGGGAAGAACGGTGTAAAGCTGCCGGAGCAAAGCTTGCATGTGATAGTGTCATGGCCAACAATGCCCCCGGTGAGGATGCACGCGAAGCATGTAAAGATCTCGGGCGATCGCTTGTATGATCCTGACCGTGTTTTTGGCCATCGTGTTTTGTGTGGCGATAACACTTATGATTTTTGCCGCAGTTGCATTCATTCAGGATAAACAGTTTTTTTCTTCCGCCCCCAAAGAAGCAGTTGAAGCGATCATACCAAGAGATGACGAATTGTTTTTGGGAGCCAGGACGATCGGCTGGACACTCATTGTCTTCAGTATTCTTATGATACTCGGAGTCGGGGTTATATCAATCTGGGACGGCATCAGGAGCGGATATTCATTTTGGCAGTTCTTCATAAGGTTTGTTCTGATATTTACCGTATACAAACTGTACGACATGATCTGCCTTGCCTATTTTCTTCTGATGAAGTTCCATTTTTTCAGTTTTATTTTCCGGAGGAAAAAGCGTTTACAAGGGCAGGTGGAGCGTTTATGTCAGTAAAAGATGTGAGATCACATTCGCTCTTTTGTACAGTGTCTTTACAGGCATCGTAAATGCTTTACCGGTTAGAGAAAGGATGAGATGATTATGAAAACCGCTTACAGAAACTGGATGCCAAAGAGTATGGTATCGGGATTTGCGCGCGCGGCTATTGTCTTTTTTGTTCTGGCCATGTTCTTTTTGGCGATCCAGTGTTCACCCGTTGCAAAAAAAGTGACTGTTACGATATTGATGGCAATAACGGTACTGCTTATTATCGTAACGCTCTGGATGTATCTTATGTACAGGGCATTTGATTACAACGGAAAAAGGCAGATGTCAAAACAGATAATCGAAGGGGTTGCCGATTACATGAACATACCGGATGGCGGTAAAGGCCTGGATATCGGATGCGGCAGCGGAGCACTGACTATAGCGTGCGCTAAAAAGAATCCGAAAGCATCATGGACCGGGATAGACAGATGGGGCAGGGAATATGCATCTTTCAGCCGTGAACTGTGCGAAAATAATTCCAGAGCGGAAGGTGTTGAGAATACATCGTTCATGCAGGGTGATGCAACGGCTCTGCCGTTTGAAGACGAAACATTTGACGCCGTTACAAGTAACTATGTATATCACAATATTCCGAGCCGCGACAGGCAGGCTATCCTGCTTGAAACACTCCGCACCCTGAAAAAAGGCGGAACGTTTGTCATCCACGACATAATGTCAAGATCCAAATACGGTGATATGGACTTTTTTGTAAAAAAACTTAAGGATATGGGATACAGCGATGTAAATCTTATCGACACCACAGACGGTAAGTTTATGAGCAAATGGGAATCGGTCTGGATGGGACTGTCCGGATCCGCGGTACTGTATGGAAAAAAGTAAGAAATATTGACATGGCAGTGTTATCTAATTATTATTCTTACGTGGTAAACAACAATGAGAATGAATTAACAGTGTTTTGGGAATGAAAGGAGACCTGCCATGAAAGTAGAAAACATCAAAGATATCAATAAGTTCTTTTCGGTTGTTGATGAATGCAAGGGAAAGATCGAACTTGTAACGGGAGAAGGCGACAGGCTTAACCTCAAGAGCAAGCTGTCCCAGTATGTGTCACTTGCTAATATCTTTTCGGATGGAGTCATCAAAGAACTTGAACTTGTAGCTTATGAGCCGGAAGACATCGACCGTCTCTTCAAATTCATGATCAACCAGTAGAAGATCCGCCAAGACAGGAGTCGATATATCCCGCCAGCAGGGCCGGACAATCGGCTATTACATGAATGCCGGACTCCTCATATTTTTCCGAGATGATACGGCCGCCGTTATGAATGCGGTTTAACAGATCACCATTACTGTATGGGATAAGGACGTCAATCGTCCGGTCGCCGGAGCCGAGGATTTTATCAAGTGTTACAAGAAGGTCGTCCATCCCGTATCCGGTCAACGCTGAAATATATACATGATCATTGCCGGGAATGTTTTGGGTGTTAAGACCGGTGGCGCGCAGGTCGGCTTTGTTATATACGTAGATCTTTGGAATATCGAGTGCATTAAGATCACGGAGAGTATCTTCCGTGATCTTTTTATGCATCCTGTGATGAGGGTCGGATGAGTCCATTACGATCAGCAGGACATCAGCGTATCTGACTTCCGCCAGGGTGGATCTGAAAGCCTTTATGAGATCGTGCGGTATGTTCTCGATAAACCCGACTGTATCGGACAGCAAAAATGGCCGGAGATCTCGGATCGCGATCTTTCGTATCGATGTATCGAGCGTTGCAAACAGCATGTCTTTTTCAAATACCTTTTTCTCATCACCTGCTTCCGAAGCCGAATCCGACATTTCAAGAAGACGGTTCATAAGGGATGATTTTCCGGCATTTGTGTATCCCACAAGAGCAACACTTGGGTATCCGTCCCGGCTGCGTCCGCTTCGCTGAACGTTGCGGACCTGCTCGATCTTTGCCAGTTCTTTTTTCAATTCAGTGATCCGGTGTGATATCTGCCTTCTGTCCAGCTCTATCTGTTTTTCGCCTATTCCTTTGTTTGCGCGGCTGCCGCCACCGCCTCCCTGACGGCCAAGGTGCTGCCACATACCTCCGAGCCTGGGAAGCATATACTGAAGATAGGCTGTCTCAACCTGAAGTCTTGCCTCTCGTGTACGGGCCCTCTTCGAGAATATCTCGAGGATCAGACGTGTGCGGTCCCATACAGGCACTTCAATTATCTTTTGAAGATTCTTCATCTGTGCGGGAGACAGGTTTTTCAGGCAGACGACAAACTTCGGCCCGCACAAGGACGATCTTGATATATTTCTTGACGATCTGAACGTCAGGATATACGGCTCACAGGGTCAGCAGAGATCGGGCGCACTGGCGCTAAAGCTCAGCGAGGCTGAG
>JAFRIL010000022.1 GCA_017432845.1 Lachnospiraceae bacterium
GCCTGGACAAGTGCACATCGGGAGTACTCAATCTGATCGGGAGCACGCTCTACTATGAGCATTACGATAACACGAACGGCATGCAGCTTCACCACTGCTCTCTTGACGGACATGACAAAGGACTTGCGGTCGCTGAGATCATAAATCCCGCATGTGTCATAAACGGTGATATCTACTACAGCGAGCAGGACTCGCAGAAGCTCAAGGTCTACCGGCCGGGCGATGCCGAGGGAAGGGTATACATGGACTACCCCGTCTACAACCCGGTACTTGAAGGCAGCGACCTTTACTTCATGAACATGCATGATGACTACAAGCTGTACAGGTATTCAATGTCGGACGGAAGTCTTACGCAGATAACGGATGAGCGGATAGATACGTTCAATGTGTACGGAAATGTGATATTCTATCAGCGGAATCAGGACCCTGCCCTGATCAGGGTCAATGCCGACGGAAGTGATGCGATAGTGATAGCCGAAGGTAACTACGAGAACATAAACTGCACGAGTACATATACCTTCTACTCTCCCTTCAAGGAAGACCGGACATTTATAACTTACACTTTCGGCGGGGACGGCCGGTCCGCAGAGTTTGCACCAATCGACTCCGAATGATCACTCAAGTATGTCCGAGTGCATCGCGGATACGCTCTTTTTCAGCACCGGATGGAAGGCCTCGGGTGCGATCATGCTAAGAGGCCTTAATACAAAATCACGGTTTGCCATATCCGGATGAGGGATCACAAGATCCGGCGTGTTCACAATAAGGTCATCATACAACAGTATATCGATATCAAGAGTCCGGGGTCCCCACCGGACTTCTCTTTTTCTTCCGGCTGCATTTTCGGCGTCATGAATGAGTTTTAGCAGAGCATCAGGTTTCAGGATCGTCTCGATCTTGACCGCACCATTTAGAAAATCATCCTGCTCCACTCCTCCGTAGGGTTTTGTTTCGATATAATCCGATACACTGATCATACGGATCCTGCTGTCCGCTTTGAGAAATGCGATCCCGTCATCAAGGTATTTCTTCTTATCTCCCATGTTTGATCCGATCGACAGAAAGGCCGTGTGCCACCCTCTCTTTACCGTGATGCTGACACACTCCACCGGAAGGCCTATGGGAGCCCATGGCTTTTTGATCGTAACTTCCGTCTCGCGGACTATCGGAAGGTCTCCAAGAAGCTTTTCCGCAAGTCTTACGGCTACAGTCTCGATGAGCTTACATCTGTTCTCCTTCATCCACTTTGTGATATCGGTGCAGACTTTGGCGTAGTTGACGGACTGCTTGATGTCATCATCTTTTGCGGAAGAAGACACGTCAAAATAAAACTTTACCGATACGAGAAACTTCTGCCCGAGGCTGGCTTCTTCGGCAAACATACCGTGATTGGCAAATACTTCAAGATCTTCTATATACAGACAATCCATCATGATCCTCCCGACTACTGATGAAACAGTTATATACTATGATTCACATATACCGCGAAGCAGGCTAAGCGCCGCAACATTTTCCTTCACGTCATGAACGCGTACAATGCCGACACCCGCAAGTCCGGCCAGAACGGTCGTAACAATCGTTCCCGGAAGACGGTCCTTTGCCACCGAGCCTGTGGGCGACGTAAAAGGTGCGATAAATGATTTTCGCGAACAGCCGAGCAGTATCGGGTATCCGATCTGCGTAATTATCGGAAGCTCGTTTATTATCTTAAGGTTATCTGTGGCGCTTTTTCCAAACCCTATACCTGGGTCGACTATGATACGCTCCGCAGCTATCCCAGCTTCGACGGCACGCTCTGCCATGCCTATCAGGGCCTCGCCGAATTGGTTGACATAATTATTCTCGTATGTCATGACGAAGTATGCGTCCGAATCCTTAACTGTTTTAAGCATTTCATCGTCTGCCCCGAGGCCTGCCACGGAATTGATGATATCAGCGCCTTCGGCTACTGCGGCTGCTGCCACGGATGCCTTTGTCGTATCGACCGAGATCGCCACATCGGATATTTTTCTTAGCGCTCTTATCACGGGTATCACTCTTTCCGACTCGACATCATCAGGCACACACTCATATCCGGGACGCGTTGATTCTCCGCCGATATCGATGATCGCGGCACCGTCTTCTATCATGGAAAGAGCATGAGATATCGCCGACTCTGTCGTGTTATGTAAACCACCGTCGGAAAATGAGTCGGGAGTAACGTTCAGTATTCCCATGACATAAGTATTGTTTTTCAGATCAAATTCCGTATTTCTTATCTTCATCAGTATACTACAGTTGATACGCGCTTTTCGGGCGCTTTGTGGCATCTGTCGGCCGCATTGCACATATAGCACTTGCGCGATGCTTTATCGGCCCTGTACAAAAGGCCGGAAAAATCATTGTTATCCTTTATCGCTTCATTTCCGTGCTGCCTTATCGCCTCGACAATAAGAGTTATATCATCCTTTGCACACCCGCACTCTTCCAGTATATCCTGCGCAATGGCAACTCCTGCTATCTCGTGGGCCTGTCCGCTCTCATACTGGATCGCCCGTCCTATATCATGAAGAAGAGCCGCAGCATACACGATATCGCGACGCACCGTGATTTTCTCCTCTTCTGCCATAAGGACGGCTATCCTTGCAACATCAAGGAAATGACCCATATCATGATGACAGAAGATCCTGTCGCTTTCAAGTTCTTCTATGTGGGCAACAATGCTTTTGAACTTATCGTTGCTTAATATGTCATTGGCAAGCTTTAACTCTTCCATGATCAGCCTCGGGCCGCTAAGGCTTCCTTAAAATCATTTAAATATGACAGGGATCCGCATGCTATGACCGCTGAAGGCTCTTTGTTCGATAACTCTTCGGCCTGCCGGGTCGATAACCGTGCTGCTTCCTCTATGCTATTACATGCGGTTACATTTTTGCAGTGTCTTTTTGCACACTCTGCAAGCTCATCCGCGCCAAGCGCTCTCGGATTGTTTGGAGTCTTAACGGTAAAGATCATATGAGCAGCGGGTGCAAGGAGCCTTACTACCTTCTCATATTCC
>JAFRIL010000023.1 GCA_017432845.1 Lachnospiraceae bacterium
TTCCTTCAAGCTCGGCCGTAAGATCATTTTCGATCTCTTTACGGCATGCCCTGTCAACTATGTCCAGTCCTGTATCGGTACCGATGTAATAACAGTCCCGCCAGGAGACTATGGCATTAACGACGTGACGCTCCATACCGACGGAACCGTATACATCCTTGAAAGGGGATTTGGCAAGGCGCAGGAGCCCAAGACGGGAGGAACAGAACCACAGATTGCCCTGGTAGTCGTTGAGCATGTTGTCAATGGAATTGTCAAATTCATTTGTATTAAGTACATGATAACCGCCGGCATCCACATAGGATATGCCCACGTCGGTCGAAACAAACATCGTTCCGTTGTCAAGAAAGTCCAGACTGTTGATACCCGATACATCCTCGCAGGTCCTGACATTTGTTTGCTTAAGAGTGTCATCTGAAACGTCAAAGGTGTATATATGATCAGTGGAAGTACCGACCATAAGTGTTCCGTCGGGTGCGAACGAACAGCAGTTATACAGTTCCTCATCACCGGGAAGTGCGATAGACGTGATGATCTTTCCGTTCCTAAGAAGGAACAGACGTCCGTCTGATGAGACCGTGACAACATGCCCGTTTTCGTCGGATGTGATACTGTCGGCATAGTTTATCTCAGCAAGTGTGCTGACTGCTTTTAGTCCGTTGTTCATCACTATGATCTGCATGCTGCCGGTAGTGCCTACATAGTAGTAGCCGTCAGAACCCTGCGCGATGCAGCGTACGGAATTGGAGGGAAGACCGCTTGACTGGTCAAGCACGTTTACAACTTCCTCCCTTATCACTATGGCCAGGCCATTGTCATTCGTTCCTATCCACAGACGTCCTTCCTCGTCCACAAACAGGCAGTTGACATTTTTGACGGATTCATAATCATCGATCCAGCGGAATTCTCTTCCGTTATAACGATACAGTCCGGCATATGTTCCAATCCATAAGACCCCGTCATTGGTCTGGGCAATGTCGTTTGCCTCACCACACGGAAGACCGTTGTTACTGCTGTATATACTCTGGACAAAATCATTGTAGTCGGGTGTATCCGAAGCGGTATCTGCCTGCGCTGACGAAGGAAACGACAGACCTATGGCAAGGGTCAGGGCCATGATCGCGGCAGTACCCTTGGTATTACCGAGCCTCATCATGCTTTCGGAATCTCTTCTTTTGTTCCATTTTCCGATGAGTATGAACAGATATACCGTGGCAACGGTTATGACCTTGTCGGCAAATTCGATGGAAAGTTGTCCGAGTATACAGCATAGCAGAGCGGGCCAGTCCTTATCCAGAAGGTAGTTGATAACGCCGTCCCCCCATTTATTGCCGGTATACCCCTTGTCAAGAAGGATGTTGATCGGGACAGATACGGCAAGTGCCGTGAGCATTGCAAGAGACGCGGCCTTCATGAATCCGTAGAAGCGGTCAAACCATTTCCGGCGGGCTGCGATACCTATGATAATGCCTATGCATATGTTTGTGACAGAGTATGCTGCGGACAGACGGTTTATGACGCAGTAAGAAAGGTTACCGGTAAGTCCGACCATGGCGCCGCAAACCGGACCGGCGATATATGCGCAAAGTGCCGTGCCGAACGAATCGGCCCATAAGGGAAGTTCCAGCCAGACGGACAGAAATTTCCCGCCGACATTCAGACATACGCATACTATTGTGAACAATATTATCTTATAGGCTTTCCAGTCTTTCATTTTCCTGTATCTTTTGACTGCTCCTCAAGCAGTTTGATCGCGTGATACAAAAACTCATTAAGCGGTGTGTCAATACCTGTTTCTTTTCCGAGTCTTATCACCGTACCCGCGAACATTTCCACTTCGGTCTTACGGCCGGCAAGTATATCCTGAAGAGTGGATGACATGTTTTCGGGCGGGAGCTTTTTCAGAAAATCAATATGATTTACCGCGTAATCCTCCGAAACCATGATCCCCTTTCGTCTTGCGATACGTATGACCTCGTCGGCGACCATGACCCTCATGGCATTTGCATCTGCACTGCCTCCCCATGCACCAAAGGGTATCTTCATAAGGGCTGACACCTGGTTCTCGCTCACATTGCAAACGTATTTTTCCCAGATGGCAAGTTCCATATCATCTCTTATAACGCTTTTTATACCGACACTGTCAAAAAAATCCCTGATGCGTATGACGGTTTCCGAAAGAGAGTCGGGATCGTTCGTCTTTTCTCCGAACTCAACATGGGATGTTGCGGGATTGAACGTGACGCGGTTTTTGTCCTTTACGCTGCTGACACGCATGAGTGAGTACAATACCCTGTCGCCGTAATATGATGCCGCAACGTCCTCACTCTCGACACCGTTAAGCGGAACAAGGACAGCCGTATCGGGCCCGATCTGGCATCTGATATCTTCAAGTGCTTCCCGCAGGTTTCCAAACTTCGGAGTGATTATCGCAAGGTCGGCAGGCCCTGTATCCTCATCCGGGGAAACAATATTAAAGAACATCTGAGTGCCGTTTATGACAAGCCCTTCATCTTCAAGGCGCTTTTTTCTGTCACCTCCTGCAATGATACGAAGATCATCACCAAGGTGGGGCTGTATGCTGTTTGCAAAGTACGCGCCTATCGCGCCGAGCCCTATAAGGGCGACTGTTTTTATTTCCTTCATGGCTGTTTTTCCCTCCGGTGTCCGGCAGATAAAGAACTTTCAACCGCTTTCATGATCTTAACCACGATCGGACCGAATATGTAGCACGATATTATCTCACCGGCTGCAACTGAAAATGCCATAAGTCCGAGGACCGCACCTTTGGCTGTTTGCGACCCCATCTCCACAATGCCGTAACCGTAATAGAGGACAAACGGGATAATGACGGCGTTTACCACGACTGTCGGGATCGGAATGAGGAGGCTGTGTTTTCTGTCAAGATTGTCGCCTAATTTTGTCTTCAGTGCCTTGGTGATCGGCAGGGTTAAGAGTACGGCGATAATGGTGGCCAGCGTGCCAAAGACCGTGTCCATCCACGAGCCACCGAAAAGGTTTGTGATAAAACATCCTATACACACGCCCCACGCGCCTGCCGGGGTAAAGTATACCGTCATGCAAAGTGCTTCAGCCACTCTGCACTGTATCTCAAGATATGAGAAATGATAGGTGATAAGCGAGAGTACAACGTACAGTCCCGCTATGATTGCTCCTTCCGTTATGAGTCTTGTTGTAATTGATCCGTTAGAGTTATTTTCGTTCAAGATTATGATCCGTCCTTTTTATGCGATATGCGATAATAGTACCACGTCTGCCCCTTATTTTGAAGGTTTTTCTTTTGGACTTCTTACGTATATAATGTGTAATGTGAAGAATTATTTTAAGGACAGGATAAAACTGGACAGAAGAGAACTCATTCTGTGCGCTTTGGCGGCTGTTGCTGTTATCATGGCGGTCATTGCCCTGGTATGGTTTTTTTCGAGGAAAGAAAGGGAGAGCATTGCAAAAAAGCCTACGGTCATCTCCATGACGATAGAGGTCCCCGATGATCTTCCTACGCGGGAAAAGGAGCGGATCGTATACCAAAGCCTTCTGGCTGCGGGATTTTCGCCTGCGGGCGCATGCGGCATGATGGGAAACATATCGGTTGAGACAACTGATTTTGACCCTACCGTAACCAATGGATCAAACGGTGCATTCGGCCTGTTCCAGTGGACAGATGTCGGAGACAGACAGGATAAGCTCAAGGAATTCTGCAGAGAAAATGAGATGAACTGGGGATCCGTAGAGGGACAGATCGCTTTTGCGGTGTATGAACTGTCGGGCGCCGATCCCATTGCATGCAGGCTTGACGAACTGTTGCGCAAGACGGATGATCCCTATACTGCGGCGGCCGAGTTCTGTGCGGGATTTGAAAGATGTATCGCCGATTCGGGTAAGAAAGCCGACCGTTATATGGGGTCGATCTACCCCGAGTTTTACGGCAATTACTATCAGGGTATGTCAAAGCGTATCAACAGGGCGATGAACTATTATGAGCGCTTTATCAGTGGGGATGAGGATGATGAAGAGGATGGGGACGGCGAGATCGACATCTCGGTCGGAAACGGGATCCTAAGCGTATATGCGTTCGAAGCCGGAGCAGCGGACTGCTTTTTGCTCACCAACGGACACTTTGCCGTTCTCATCGACTGTGCGGAGAAAAATGACGGGAAGGCAATAGCTAAGTATCTGTCGGATAACGGTATAGCTCATCTCGATTATCTGATCATCTCACACTTTGACAAGGATCATATAGGAGGGGCGAAAAAGATACTCGAGGCCGTCACGGTTGATCATATACTCGAACCCGATTATGTCACGGACTCGAGCGCATACGGTAAGTTAGCAGACGCTATCGAAGATGAGGGGGTTGATCCCGAGATCGTCAAAGAGCCGATGAGCTTTGAACTTGACGGCGTGGTTTTTGAAATCGATCCTCCGGCGGGCGGATATACCGTAGATGAGAGCAACAATTCATCACTCATAGTCTCGGTCACAAATAAAGATGACAGAATGCTGTTCATGGGGGATGCGGAAGATGAGAGGATAAGAGAATTCCTGGCAAAGGATCCGGGCTCATACGATCTGTTAAAGGTCCCTCATCACGGAAGACTGTCAGAACAGACAGACGAACTGATCGAAGAGGTCACGCCGCGTATTGCGCTTATAACATCATCCGATGATGAGCCGGAAGATTATGAGGTCGTACAGATGCTTGAGGATTCGGGAACAGAAGTATTCCTGACTGTAAACGGTCCGGTGATGACGGACAGTACAGGAAGTGGAATAATCTCAAGAACCGTGGTAGAATAGCCGTTATGATACATTTTAACGTACCGCCGTTTTACGGCGATGAATTCGAATATATGCGCAAGGCCGTGGATGCACACAAGATATGCGGAGACGGTGCTTTTACGAAAAAGTGCAACGAGTATCTTGAGGATCATACCGGGGCCGGAAGGGTGTTGCTGACCACAAGCGGCAGCTCGGCTCTTGAGATGTCGGCACTTTTGTGCTCTCTTACACCCGGAGATGAGGTCATCCTTCCGAGCTATACTTTTTCTTCAACAGCCAATGCTTTTGTGCTTGCAGGTGCGCGTCTTGTATTTGTCGATATACGTCCCGACACGATGAACATCGACGAGAACAAGATAGAAGACGCGATAACCGACAGGACGAAGGTTATCTGCGTGGTCCATTATGCAGGCGTATCATGCGAGATGGATGTTGTCATGGACATCGCAAAGCGCCATGGTCTTTTTGTTGTTGAAGACGCAGCACAGGGCGTTATGAGCACATACAAAGGAAAGAGCCTCGGGACCATCGGGGACTTCGGTTGTTTTTCATTCCATGAGACCAAGAACTTTTCGATGGGAGAGGGCGGTGCGATACTGATACGCGAGCAGCGTGATGTGGAGCGTGCAGAGATACTCCGTGAGAAAGGTACGAACCGTTCGCAGTTCTTCCGCGGACAGGTCGCAAAGTATAACTGGATCGATTACGGCAGTTCCTATCTTCCGAGTGATCTTAATGCCGCATACCTGTGGGCCCAGTTCCAGCATGCCGACGAGATGCAGTCGGACAGGATGGCAAGTTGGAACAGATATCATGAAGCGTTAAAACCTCTAGAGGACAAAGGTATCATATCGCTTCCGGTGATCCCGCAGCACTGTGAGCATAATGCCCACATGTTCTACATCAAATGCAGGGATCTGAAAGTGCGTACTTCATTTATCGGATACATGAGAGAAAACGACATACTGGCCGTGTTCCATTATGTTCCGCTTCACTCGGCTCCTGCCGGGCAGAAGTTCGGAAGATTCTGCGGCACGGATGAATATACAACAAAAGAGTCCGACAGACTCGTCCGTCTCCCGCTTTACTACAGACTGTCAGAGCAGGATCAGGAAAAAGTCATAGACAGGACTCTTCATTTTTTCAATACGTTGTGATCTTTTGCAAAAGCGCCTAGCAGTTTATCGATTCCTGGATCGCATAAAGCGGACGGTCTTTGCTCATGTCGAACACGTTCCCGAGATATATGCCTATAATCCCGAGAGTGGAAAGGATGGCTCCTCCGAAGAAGAACAGTGCCGCCGCGACCGTTGTCCATCCCTCGGGATTCGCATCATATACAAAGTACTGTATCAGCGCATAGATGATATAGATGAACGAAAAGACAGCGGAAAATGCGCCCACCCATATAGATCCATATAAGGGCCGATTCGAGTAGGTGCTTATTATCCCGACGGCTGTCTTCCATTTCTTGATGAAGGTGAATGATGATTTTCCCTCGTAACGTCTCTCTTGTTCGTATTCCACAAATGTATGTTTGAATCCGAGCCACATCAGGAACACGCCGAAATCCCTTCCGCGGTCTTTTGATGCGATGTAATGATCCGATGCGCGTCTTGAAGCGATCAGATAAGTTGCAAGATCGTAATCAAACTCAACGCCGGACAGAAGGCACAGAAGATCGTGGTACCATTTTGCAAAGAGCCTTACGAAGAATGATTCCTTGCGCTGACGGCGTCTGACAAACACCACATCATAGCCTTCCTTTGCTTTGGCATACAGATCGGGAATGTTGTCGGGGTTATCCTGAAGGTCACAGTCCATGGTGATGATCCAGTCACCTTGGGCCTGGCGTACTCCGGCAGTGATGGCACATCCCTGTCCGAAATTCTTTGTAAAATGTATCGCCTTGACCCGCTCGTCCTTCAAAGCGACCTTTTGTACTTCCTCCCAGGAATTCATCTTGTCACAGTCATCGACCATGACGATCTCATATGTAACGCCCATTCCTCCGAGAACGCTCGTGAGTTTGTCGTAAAGAGGGACAAGTGCCGAAGGGCATCCGTATACCGGAATGACTATCGAAATATCCATTGCTCTTCCTTTCAGAAATTGTTTACCAACCCATATTCTATCAGAATAAAACCCGTACAACAAGGAAGATATTGTTGTTGAATTTGGCACATTTTCGAATTATTATAAGGTGTGAACGGAGTTTACGGATGATCTTTTTTGAACTGTACAGGCAACTTGATATAAGGATATTCCAGACGATATCCGCACTGGACCAGACGTACGGATCCTGTGCCAAATACGTGTTTGACGGCGATTCTCTCGTTCTTCTGGGAATGGACCATTCGGTAAGGCTGGACGTTCTGACACATGAGGTCAGGAAGGACAATCCGATCAGGAACTGGGATATAGAGAGCGAGACTGTTATGTGGTTTGCCGAGGATTCTGCCGAGGCTGCCCTGATCCGGCTGATAAACGATGCATACCGCAGATGGATGCAGCTTGACTATAATATTACAGATGCTTATTTTGCCGCTTCGCTCGAGCAGGTAAATCAGTTGCTGGCCGGCTATGACCTCAGGATATTTGCCGATGACTCGGGTATGTCGATATTCCGGGCACAGGTTCTTGAAGGGGATGAGATCACTTTTGAGCAGGCAGTGGATCTTATCATGGAGATCGATGAGAACCGCATGGATGACGCGGGGATCAGTCAGCTGATCAGTGAAGCCCTCTATTACAGGAGCCTTGACAGATACGAAGATGCAACGGTCAGGCTGGAAAAGGTCGTAAGATACATCGACCACACGCTTCCGCTGTACACGCAGACGGTTTTCACGCTTGCGGAAACATATTATTTCATGGGCAATTACGATCGCGCGGTAATGCTCTACTACAGGGTAAATCTCCAGTTCATAGAGGATGAGAATGATTTTTACCTGCATCTGGGACATGCGCTTGTAGATGCCAGGATGAAAA
>JAFRIL010000258.1 GCA_017432845.1 Lachnospiraceae bacterium
CAGTCTCTGTCCCCCTGTCTCAGTCTCTGTCCTTGCTTATGATATGACTTCGCGGATAAGGGCTAGCAGGCGGTCGTTATCGGATGGGTTCATGAAGCATATACGGAAGAAAGTGTTATCGAGGAACGGGAATGTTGAGCAGTTTCTGATCATCATGTTGTTCCTGATGGCTTTGTCAAAGAGAATGTCGGCATCGACGTTCTCTTTTGTTATGCGGCAAAGAACAAAGTTTGCTATGGGTTCATAGACCTTGAGTCCGGGAATGTTGCGGAGTGCTTTGGTAACTCTTGTACGTTCCGAGAAGATCAGATCTTTTGTGTTTTGGATGTACTCGCTGTCCGCAAACATGAGCTGGCCGGCCAGTTCCGCAACGGAGCTTACCGTCCATGGATCTTTGTTCTTCGCGATCTCTTTCATAAGACGTGTGTTTCCGCATATAGCGTATCCAAGCCTTAAGCCGGGAGAAGCAAAGAACTTGGAAACTCCCCGGAGAAGGCAGAGGTTGTCATATTCGCCGGTAAGAGGGATGGCCGAATACTTCTCGGGCTCTTTTGCGAATTCCATATATGTCTCGTCGACGAGCACGAATATACCGAGCGCTCTGCATCTGTCGAGGATGATACGCATGTTGTCGGCGGTGATGGCCGATGATGTCGGATTGTTCGGGTTACAGATGATCAGCATGTCAATCGATGAGTCAAGCGCCGAAACAAGAGACGAGGTATCAAGCCTGAAATCTTCATTTTCCCTTAGCGCAAAGTATGCGCTCCGTCCACCGTCGAGCGAGAGTTCGCGTTCGTATTCCGAATATGTGGGACCTATTATCATGGCCTTTTTCGGTGCGATACTCCTGATGAAGCAGGTGATCAGCTCGGTGGAACCGTTTCCTACAAGGATGAATTCCTTTACTGTTTGAAGGTACCCGGCTATCACTTCGCGAAGCTTCGTGTACTCCCTGTCCGGATATGAGGATATGACATCAAGTCCGTGCGCCAGTTCACGCTTCATAAGAGGCGACGCACCGAGAGGATTGACATTGGCTGAAAAGCTTACTATATCCTCTTTTCTGATGCCGTAGATCTGTTCTATTTTTTCGAGGTCACTGCCGTGAAAACCGTCCCCCTGCTTTAGCATAATTTATTGCACCTGCCCTGTAATTTTGATATACTTATTTGGTATGCGATGATGCCAAAAGTATATCATTTTACGGACATCTTCGTCAAAATTTTCCGGAACAAAATCCAAAAGAAAGGCGGTGAATAGGGTGCGAAGCGTGATCGACAGGTGTGCTGACGGTTTCTTCGATTACGACTGCGGAAAACTTCTGTTCTCCACAGCCAGGATCGAAGCGGACATGCCGCAGGGACAGCTGTATGAGGGTACCTTCGTGCTTTCTTCCGAAGACGGAAGGGAATTCTCCGCCATAATATATACATCGAGCATGAGGCTTGTATGCAGGAACGATCACGTTGACGAGGAGAGCGAGGCAACGATCCACTTTGTGTTTGATTCCACGGGCCTTGAAAGCGGCGATGCCGTAAAGGGAGATATCCAGGTGGTAAGTAATGCCGGTGAATATTATCTCCCATTTGTATTTTCCATATCCTACGGAATAGTCCAGGGTTCTCTCGGAAGTGTCCGGAACCTGTTCCACTTCACGAATCAGGCTCAGCTTAACTGGAATGAAGCCGTTGAACTGTTCTATTCACCTGTCTTTTCACGCGTGTTCGGTGGCAATGACAGGATCCATTACGACAAGTACAGAGGTCTGTCAAACCGCAAAGGCGATCCCCAGGCCGTCGATGATTTTCTCGTAGCGATCAACAAAAAGCGTCCTGTAACATATTCCGTCGACAGAACGACATACGAATACAACGACGTATCCGATAACGTGGACTGTGAGCTGCTGCTTCACAAATCGACGTGGGGAAACATCGATGTATCGGTCACAAGTGATGTCGATTTTATCAGGATCGCAAACGAAAATCCCGGGCCGGGTGATTTTGTCGGAAACGACCATATGATGAAGTTTACGATCATCGGGGATAATCTCCACGAGGGCAGGAACTTCGGAAGCATCAGGATAAAGAGTGCTCATGAGGAAAAGAGCATCAACATCATTGCAAGGCACCGTGCAAGAGTTAATGCAAAAAGGGTGGAGAGGCGTGAGAAGAAGAATCTTACACACCGCCTGTTGAGACAATATATTGATTTTCGAATGAAGAAGACTAACGTCGGCAGCTGGGTAAGGGAGTCGATGAAAGTCGTTGAGAGAATGAACTCACTCGATGACAAAAATCCCGTGTCAAGGCTGTACCAGG
Source organism: Lachnospiraceae bacterium (assembly GCA_017432845.1). Classification (GTDB taxonomy): domain Bacteria; phylum Bacillota; class Clostridia; order Lachnospirales; family Lachnospiraceae; genus UBA2868. Next base: position 2,322 of record JAFRIL010000258.1, read on the forward strand.
CACAGCTCCTGGTTGTTCAGCGACGAGAGAATGAAGCCGAGTGGGTACTCGAACATGTTGAGAACGAGATGAACATCGCCGAGTGTCCGGCTACGTACAGGGCATATTTCATGTACCTGAAGACGCTCATCAACAGGGACGATGATTATATAAACGATACGGCCGCAAAGGTCAACGAACTGCTTGAGGCCAATCCGAAGAGATTTGAGATACTGTGGACGCTTTTGTATCTTGATGAGGATCTTGCGGATAATGCAACACGTAAGATCAATCTGATCGAGAATATGTATGAGGGCGGATGCAAATCCCCCATCATGTACATTGAGGCATATAACTTCTTTGTTGCCAATACCGAGAAGCTTTCCAAACTGTCGTCGTTTGAGATCCATGTCCTCTTGTTTGCGGCAAAGCTCGGTGTCATGGACAACGAAGTGCTTAAGCAGCTGATGTATCTGGCGGGAAAACAGAGGGAGTTCGATCCGCTTTTGTATAAGCTTCTGTGTATGTGCTATGAGCTTATTCCCGATGATGAACTGATCGAGGTTGTTGCAACGCTTTTGATCAAAGGCAGCCTGTCGGGCCCCAAGTATTTCTTCTGGTTTGACAAGGCAGTCAGGATGCAGCTTCGCATAACCAAGCTGTATGAATACTTCATGTATTCCGTCCCGGCTGATTACAACGCGCTGATACCCAAGTCGGTGCTCATGTACTTCGGATTCAGGAATGACATGAACTATCACAGGATAGCACTATTGTATGCCAACCTGATAGAACACAAGAGAGAATACGCCGATACATATGACACCTACAGGGAACATATGCAGGTGTTTGCAGTCGAGCAGATAGAGCAGGAACATATCGACGGTAATCTTGCCAAGATATATGAAGACGTTCTGTTCCTGGAGATGATCAAGCCCGAAATGGCAAGACATCTGGCTAAGATACTGTTCGCACACGAGGTTAAGATCGATGATCCCGATGTTAAGAAGGTCGTTCTTATCCAGTCGCAGTTTGAAGGTGAAATGAGCTTTGCCGTGGAGAACGGCTATGCATATCCGACGATATACTCGGGAGATTTCATGCTCTTTGCCGAGGACAAGAACGGGCGCCGGTCAATGATCAATCCGGGGACGGTCAGGAAACTCTTGAACGAGGCTGTCTACATGCAGGCGATCAGGTATTACGTTCTCGACAATGTGTATTTTGACATGTATCTGTGCGAGGGACGCAAGCACTACGTGACCGTTGACGATACGAATGTGGAGTTCTGCAGGGAACTGGCCGAGTCCGATCTGGTGAGCGAATACTACAAGCGTGACATCAGGATGGCCCTCATTCAGTACTATTACGACAATGACAGCGTAACGACATTGGATGAGTTCCTTCTTAACATGAACATAAAGGTGTTAAATGCCAAGGACCGTGCCATCGTTGTTAAATACATGACACGAAGAGGTATGTTCGAGAAGGCCTACCAGATCATGAGCATATACGGTACCGAGGATATCGCCGCGAAGGACTGTGTCGGTGTATGTTCGCACATGATACAGGAGAAGGACAAGATCCCGGACAACCTTCTCATCAAGCTTTGCTACTATGCGTTCGTAAACGGCAAGTATGATGAAGTGCTGCTTCGCTATCTCGTGGAACATTTCAACGGACTGACCAAACAGCTTCGTAATATTTGGAAGGCTGCAAAGAATTTTGAGATAGATACGTTCCCTCTGATGGAGAGACTGATAATACAGATGCTGTACACGCACACGACCGTGGGCGAGAAAGAGGAGATATTCGAGGAGTACAGTAAGAATGCTACGGGAACCAAAGTACAGCTGGCGTATCTGTCGTACTGTTCGTTCGAATACTTTGCCAAGGAAAGGCTCACGGATGAAAGAGTGTTCGCGCATATCACAGATCTGTACAGGCTCGGGGAACACGTGAATGATGCCTGTAAGCTGGCGCTTTTGAAGTATTACTCGGAGGATGGCGTAAAGCGGACCGAAAAAGTAAAAAGCATGCTGAAGGATTTTCTCGTGGACTTCATGCACAGAAACACTTACTTCAAGTTCTTCTCCAGATACGTGGATCTTGTCCCCGAGATAGCGGATTACATGGACAAGACGATCATCGAATACAGGACCAATCCGAACTATCGCGTGATGCTTCACTACATACTCGAGAACGGTCAGGATGCGGACGAGACGTATCATACCGAGGAGATGAGAAACATGTTCGGCGGAGTGTTCACAAGAGAGTTCATCCTGTTCTTCGGTGAAAACCTCCAGTACTATATCACCGAGGAGCAGAACGGCAAGGAAGTGCTGACCGCGAGTGATTCTCTTTCGGTGAGCGATACAAGTGATACGAGGATAGAGTCGAGATACACTATGCTGAACGATATGGTCGTATCACGAACGGTCAAGGATGAGAACACGCTGCTTGATATAATGCGTGAATATGTAGAGGCGGATGCGTTCGCCCACAAGGTTTTCAAATTAAGGTAATATGGGAAAATATATTCTCGGCTATGATCTTAACGACTCAATGTCGCAGATCAGCTACTTTGAACTGAATAATTCCGTTCCGGAAACGGTCGCAAGCGATGCGGAAGAGGAGCGTCTCGGAATCCCCACTGTACTGTCGAAAAGAAAAGGCGTGGCTCAGTGGGAGTTCGGCACGGCCGCACAAAGAGCTGCGGAGGGAGGAAGAGCCACTCTTGTGGATCACCTGTTAAGCTTTGCGGCATCGGGGGCCAGGATCGAGATAGAGGGCGAAGCATATGATGCGACAAATCTTCTGATACTGTTCGTAAAAAGGAGTCTTAACCTTTTGTCGATGGTACTGTCCCCGTCGGAAGTCGAGTGCATGATAATAACCGTTGCGTCACTTGAAGGAAAGCTTGTCGACGTTGTTGAAAAGATAGCCGATGCGATGCCTGTGGACCGCGATAAGATAATCATCCAGACCTACGAAGAGAGCATTTACTATTATCTGCTCCACCAGCCCGAGGATCTGTGGGAGAGGGATGTGTGTGTGTTCGATTATTCGGGTCCGTACCTGTCGGCATATGAGTTGTGGATGAACAGGGCAACGACTCCCGTGGTAGCGTTCGTGGACCGTACTGAGTTCAAGGAACTTCGGATGCCGTCATCCATGATGAAGGAAGAGGAATCGGTAGAAAAAGCTGACAGGATAGACGAGATGATCCTGCAGGTTTCCCACGACTATTTTGCGAATAAGAACATCGGCACGGTGTTCCTTCTCGGAGAGGGATTCGAGGGAGGCTGGTGCAAGAAGACACTAAAGTTCATGTGCATGGGCAAGCGTGTGTTCCAGGGTCGCAACATGTACTCAAAAGGTGCATGCTATTGCGGAAAGGACAAGGTAGCGCCATGCGATCTGAACAGGGAATACGTATTCCTCGGCCCCGACAAGCTGAAGTTCAATCTCGGGCTGAAGATGATGGTCGCAGGCGAGGAGGAGTACCTTGCGGTCGCAGATGCGGGCGAGAACTGGTACGATTCCGGGGTGACATATGACATAGTTCTCGGAGATACAAAAACGATACCGCTCATTCTGACACCGCTTGACGGTAAAGGAGTGGAGAACATAGAGGTGGATCTGTCCGGTCTTCCCGACCGTCCGCCTAAAGCTTCCAGACTGCGCTTTGTTGTTTCGTTTGAATCGGAGAGCAGGATGAAGATCGAGGTCGAGGACCTCGGATTCGGAGAGTTCTTCCCGTCAACGGGGCGCAAGTGGGAGAAAATCATAGAATTCTCATAACGGAGAGATAAATGGCAACACAGTTGTATTTGTGCCTGGGCACATTATCGCCAACTCCATATTTTCTGTCGGGACTCGGAGTCAACATCTATTCGATGGACGAACTCTGTTATTACCTGTGTGCCAACGCATATATTCTCGATAATGACCTTATCGATGTAAGGCTGTGCGATCATATGCGTGACAATCTCGGAATGCCCGAACTTGCCGCAAAGCTTCGCAAGATGATAAAAGAGGGCAAGACACTCGGAGAGATGGTAACGACAATCCTTGTCGATACACATTACTGTAACGATGAGGAGATCGCAAAGATCAAACAGATACTCGTCGACAATGCATCGCTTTCGTTTGCTGCAAAGAGAAAGGTAAGAGGTGATAACCTGCTTTGTGCGAACAAATATCCTAGGGCGATAGAGGAATACCAGTACGTGTTATCCGTCCTGTCCAAGGAGGAGGAACCCGAGCTTTACAGTTCGATCCTTCACAACGTAGGGTGCGCGTATTCGATGATGTTCCTTCTCGACAAGGCAGGGGAATACTTCAAACAGGCTTACGAGATCGACTCATCAAGGGACAGCCTTGTAATGTATCTGATATGCCTGCGACTGTCTGCCAGAAAAGAAGACTATGACAGGATAGTCGTCAAGAACGGATATGATGAGAGAGTGGCTCTCGAGGCGGTCAGGATAATGTCGTCGGGAAGGGAAGCCAAGATAGATACACCGTACGGCGATGCTATGAAGGAAATACTCGAACTTCACGATGCCGGAAAGGTCTCGGAGTTCTACAGGGCACTTGATGCAACACTTGAGGACTGGAAGCTCGAATACAGAAGATCGATGGAATAAGCGACACTCCTACGAGGTACTATATGAAACTGATAAACTGGTTAAAAGACATACTCGGATTCGGTGAGGATGATTTTGACGATATCGAGTTGAATTTTTCGTCGGAATCAGCCGAGTCACTCATGCAGTCGCTTGCCAATGCGTCGAAGAAGCGCAGGACGCTTAACATGAACGACAAGGAGCAACGCGAGCAGTATGTAAGAGAGTACTGCGACATGATGGCCGTTGCATCCAAGGACGTTGAGGCTCAGAAGATAGAGTACCAGCAGGTCACCGAGCGGCTGGCGGACCTGGAGGAGCTGGAAAAACTCCCCGTTACCGATAAGAGCCAGGTCAGGATCAGAGCCAACAAGGTTATCAAGATAGAGCAGGAAGACAGCCGTTATACGCGCCCCGCCAAGAAGATCACGGAAAGCCAGTACCGCGAGATGGAGCGTATGGCAAAGGATATCCCCGCTGTCCTTGAGAAGATGAAAAAGGATGAGGAATACCAGGCGGTTGTCAGGCGTGACCTTAATCTTCTTGAAGGCGAAAAAGGTGCTGTCGCTTATCAGCGAAAAGAAGACCGCCAGAAAGCAAGAAGTGCCAAGAACCTTGCATTTATCGCATTGTTCGGTGCGGTTATGGCATCGGCACTCATGTTTGTGCTAAACCAGGCAATGCATGTTAAGGTAGAGATGGGATTCATCATCCTTGCCGGCGCATTTGCGGTTGCGATAACAGCGGCATTTGTGATGTACCAGAATGCGCAGAGCGATATCGCAAGGTCCAACAGAAAGCTGTCGAAAGCGATAAGCGTGCAGAATACGGTTAAGATCAAATACGTAAACATCACGAACGTTCTTGATTACAACTATGCCAAGTACGGTGTCATGAATTCGTATGAGCTTGCATACATCTGGGAAAAATACATAGAAGAAAAACAGGCCCGTGAGCATGATTCGGATATCGCGGAGCGCATGGAAGAAGCGCGCAGCGAGCTGTACCAGATGCTCAAGCATTATCACATAAACGATCCGTCCGTATGGGTATACCAGCCCGGCGTTCTCGTATATGACGACGAGGCAAAGGACATAAGGAAACAGCTTATTGTCCAGCGTCAGCGGCTGAAAAAAGGCATTGATTTTGAAATGTACAATCTTGAGACAGCCAAGAAGGAACTGGAGTCTCTTGTAAGGCAGTACCCTAAATATGCCCAGGATATAATCGCCGTTGTCGGGGAGTATGAGTGATGAAAAAATCCCATCTCTCCCTTTTTGTGCCGTCTGTCGCAGTTGGCATCATATTTCTTATCGTTCTTGCCATGGGCGGCTTCTGGCCTTTCGGCAAAGCTACTGTCGACTACTACGACATGGCACAGTGGGCATATCCTTTTTATTACCACAACTTCGACGAACTTGCAGGTGTAAAATCATTTCTGTTTGACTGGTACACAAATCTCGGCCGGGTGATCCCCGGACTTAACGAGCCGTCCCCCTTTGATCTTTTGTTCCTTATAATTCCGAGAAATCGTATCCTTGAGTGGATGTCGGTCCTGATGCTCATCAAGATCATGGCCATGGCATTTACACAGAACCTGTTCATCGGATATATAAAGCCGGACATCCCCTTTTCCTACAGGCTGATGCTTGCGGGCGGATACGGTATGTGCGGATTTGTCCTTGTAAACTACACGGTTCCGATGTGGCTGGATATGGCGGTATTTGTTCCGCTGATCCTGATGTTTTCACAAAAGGCGCTTAAGACCGGAAAGTTTGCCGGACTTGTCATTACCGTATTTTTTATCATGCTCGACGATTATTATTTTACGATACAGACGCTGATGTTTGTATTCCTGATCGGAGGAGCTTACCTTATCTACAGGCGTTTTACAAATAAGGGGACAGATCCGGAAAACCTTTATGTACTTCGCTTTGCGGCAGGGATAGTGATAGCGGTCGCACTGTCTGCATTTTCATGGATGCCGGATATCGCAAACGGAATGACATCCGCAAGATTTTCAAACGGAACGTCGGAGGGCGGCATCATCGCAACATACCTTGAGACCATAGCGCAGGTCAGCCCGGCGTATCTGTCAAGGTGGTTCTCCCTGTTCGGCCTTTCATTTCCGGCGGCGCTGCTTCTTTGGAATTGTAAAAGACTGGCATCAAAAAAGAGATATGCCGGCATCATCTTTGCCGCTGTCTGTATTTTCATGCCGGCATCCCAGCTTTTTTGCGAGAGCATACATCTGCTTCTTCATTTCATGTCATACGTGAACTATCCGATGAGAAACGGATTCATGATCTACTGTATCGTTTCCGCATTTGCAGCGGGGCTGTTCGAAAGGGATGAAAATGAAACCGCAGATAATGACATCACAAAGCCTGGGATCATAAAGACCGCAACCGGAGCGGTAATAAGCGCGGCCGTTATCATAGCCTTTCATGTGTGGTATCTGGCCCATCCCGGTCTTAGCGATCATTTCATCATGCTCTTTGGCCTTGGGGTCATGATGGCTCTGTGCCTTATCAATCTTGCATTTATCGGCGCGGCAGGAGGCAGATATGCAAGGCTTGCGGTATTTGTCTGGGTGGCGGAACTTGCCTTATTTGGAATGATAATGATCGGAAAGCCCCTGTATGACAGTCCGTACGGCAATGACCCGGAGCAGGAGGGCGATTATATCAGGATATCGGATCAGCTTGTAGAAGCGTTCGGCAACGATTTTCCCACCGGGGATGATGCGGCGACCTTCAGGGTCAAAAATCCCGATACAAGCCTTAACGCCAACTACGGAGTCATCATGAGGCGCGAAACTCTTTCCGGCTGGACAAACCTTGCGACCGGCGAGCAGATAGACGGTGCTGTATCTCTCGGATACAGCAGCCAATTTACAAGGATACTCGATGCAGGCGGAAACATTTTTGCGGATACGTTACTTCATATTACGGATATCATAAGCCATCGGGAACTTCCGGAAAAACTGTATGATAAGGTTTCCGAAGCAACTGTTGTGACCGATAATGCGACCGGACAGACGCAGGAATACTATCTGTATAAAAACAGGTATGAGCTGCCGTTTGCGATACCGGTGCAAAGTATTCCAGACATGGATAATGACGGAACCGTGGCAGATACGGTAAATGCATATGCATCTTCCATGGGTGCAAACGATATGGCGGCGGTTATAAATGTGGCTCCTTCGGTATCGGAGGGAGGTACTAAAGAGTACATGATAGATGTTACCGGAAACAAAGCCTTGTACTTTAAGGGTAACTGTGTTGACGCGGATCATTACAATACAAAGATCATTGTAAACGGTGCCACCGTACCGGTCCCGAGCATAAAGGAAGATGATAACGACCTGTATCCCGCACACTTTAACAACAACTGTCTGGAGCTTGGAGCATTTTCTGATGAAACTGTAAACGTGAGGGTCGAGATGGATGAGTCCGACCCCGAGAAGGTATACGATTATTACTTCTATGAAATAGATCTGGATGTGTTGGGAAAACTTTGCAATGACATGGCGGGGACTACAACGAGCGTTCGTACGCGAAGAGGCCTTAAGATAACACCGGCAGGTGAGCGCATGGAATGTGCGGGTTTTCTTGTTCCCGTGCCTTATAACAGCGGCTGGTCGGCAAAGGCGGAAGGCAAAGATCTTGCCGTATCTGATGTGGGCGGATTGTTTATGTTTGTGGAATCTGACGGTGCAGAGGAAATAACGATGTCGTATTTTCCGACATATATGAGGACGGGCATCGTGATAGCGGTCATAGCACTGATATGCTTTGCGGCGATCGTCATCTATGACAGGAAGAATGCCATAAAGTGTACCAAAGCGGATATCATCCTTGCGAGGATATACATCGCGGCATTTGCCGCAGCCTCTCTTGTGATATATGTGATCCCGCTACTGTATGCTGGCGGAGAAGTCATCAAGCATCTGTTTGACGCTCGGTGAGATCGAGACGAACTCGCATCCGTACCGGTAGTTTTCCTTGTCGATGGCGGCGCTTCTGATCACGCGCACGTCGGTGATGATCTGGGGAAACTCCGGAGCAAGCTCGATATTTGCGATGAAATAGTATCCGACAGGAAGGATGCACTGCGATATGAAACCGATCCCTTTTGAGGAGATATCGATGACCTCAACGGCAAGGTCGAGATCCATGATCGTGTTCGTGTTTTCTTTGTAAAGATTTGAGATCGACAGCTTGATACCTATCGGTACACGCTTGTCCTGTCTTTTTTCTTCCATCCTGCGGCCTCGTTGGTGATATAATAACAAAATCGCACGAATTATAGCATATTTTCAAGAAAAGGTGAAGTGATGATAAACACTATAATATTTGACATGGGAATGGTGCTCATTGATTTTCGCTGGCGGCAGTTCTATCACGATATGGGACTTACCGGGGAGCGGTTCGAGAGGATGGCGGATGCAACGGTTCGACATCCGATATGGAACGAATTTGACCGCGGAGAGTATACCGATGAGATGATGCTTGAAGGTTTCATCAAAAACGATCCCGAAATGGAGCCTGAAATAAGGATCATGATGGGGGAGCGTTTTCCTGAGTTCCTAAAAAAGTATGATTATACCGATGAGTGGATGGACTACTATAAGAGCCGCGGCTACAAGATCTACATACTGTCGAATTTTTCCGGAAAGGCATTTCGCGACTGTGCCGATGAACTTGACTATGTCAAAAAGGCGGACGGTGCGGTGATCTCATATCAGGTGGGCCTTATCAAGCCGGATCCTGCGATCTACAGACTGCTTCTTGATAAATATGATATAGATCCCAAGGAGGCGGTCTTTATCGATGATAATAAGGATAACATCGAAGCCGCAAAACAGTTCGGGCTGTCGACGATACTGTTTAAGTCCAGGGAAGATGCCGACAAAAAGCTGTACGAACTCGGAGTAAGATAGGATAAATGATACTTAAGATAATGGATGCCTACAGGTTTTATGCCAGGAGGCATCCGATACGTTTTATGCTGATCAATCTCATACTTGTGGCGGCGTGGATATGTGTCATCATGGGATTTTCGGGCGAGAGCGCGGACGTGTCGGGAGACCGCTCGGCGAAGGTGCTGGTCGGTATTGTAAATGCGATCGCACCGGATTCGAACGTTACGCTTGATAATTACAAGACGAATCCCGGACTTTTCAACAGCGAAAAAGTAGTCCGTAAACTCGCGCACATGACGGAGTACGGACTGCTTGCATTTTTGTTATTCTCATTCCTGTTCGGATTCAGGGACCTTCCGAGAAAATATGCCTATATCATCCCGGTCGCCGCTGTGGCACTTCTCGGTACGATCGATGAGATCAACCAGACGAGAGTTGCCGGAAGATACGGCTCACTGTTTGATGTAACGGTTGATGTGGTTGCGGCAGGTATTGCCGTATTTATTGCACGCCTCCTGACCCGTCGTTATCGGAGTAAGAAGCGGAAGACGGCTTAGAAGACGGATCGGAATATGAATCGCTTCTTCCGGAGCGCCACATGGCATAGGCGTGCAGGCGTATAAATATATATGCCACGATCGGTATAAATATCGTGCATATAAAGCAGCCCTTGAACATTGTCATAGTATGCGGATTATCCGACAGTGCCAGGATAGATGTGATCACATACAGAAGCAGGAGTGCTGCGACACATATTATTGCTATAACGCGTTTGATGTTCTTCATACTATATGATTCTACATTGCCGGCTGCGGCCTTGTAAAGTTGTTATTTGTGATTTTTACGCTAATGGAATAAAATATATAGAGCCTCCGGAGGATGATAAATGCCCAAAGGGAAAAATCAGAAATTAAAGCTTTATTATCTTGCCCGCATCATGCTTTCAAGGACGGATGACGAGCATATGATCACGATGCCCGAGATCATAAGGCAGCTTGAGGCATATGATGTGACGGCTGACAGAAAGAGCCTGTACGACGATCTTGAAGCATTGCGCGTCCTCGGAATAGACGTGATCGGTGAAAAGGACGGCAGGAACTTCTATTACCATGTCGGCGGCAAGCATTTCCAGATCGCAGAGTTAAAACTTCTGGTTGATGCGATCCAGTCGTCAAGGTTTATCACGGAGAAGAAATCCAATGACCTGATCAAGAAGCTGACAAGCCTTGCCAGCAATTATGAGGCATTTATATTGATCCCTTCCAGATGAAAGAAGAGCCGAAGGATGCTGATTTTGTTCCATTTTTTACATTTGTGTTGCTCATGATAGAATAATTCAAAATCGGGATTTGTAGAGGGGCAAAGTGAAAGAAATACTTATAAATGGCCAGTGGCAGGGCGGGGCAGATCTTGTCAC
>JAFRIL010000259.1 GCA_017432845.1 Lachnospiraceae bacterium
CGCTCCGTATACCTCGCCGACAATTCCTTCAGCATATACGAGCGAATAACTGTATGCGGTGGAATCCATCTGTTTGGCTATCCTGTCGGCCTTATAAACAAGGATAAGGTTGCCCCTTACCTCTTCTTCCGACCTGATCGGCGCGGATACCATCAGTACAGGGCGATTCTTTTCATCAATGAGTGAGATGGCACTGTCTTTGGTGCCTAGAAGTGATTTGAAGGCATCGGACGTATCAACCACATCATGCCTTTTACCGTATGAATCAATGGCATTCCCGTTAGGCTTAACGATATACGCTTCAACCAGTCCCACATGACTGTCAAACTGCTTAAGGATCTCAACCGCTCTGTCTCCGAATATATTCTCTTCGGTCATCAGATAATCCGAAACGGCATCGGCTGCATTGGCAGTCCCCTCGTACAAACCTTTATAATAACCCGCAACCGATACGGCCTGCCTGCTGACACGGTCAAGCGCCTTGGCTTTGGAGTTTTCCTGCATTGTTTTGTTGTAGTTGATAAGAGTGATCACCATAAAGATCATAAGAAGTATCGTCGGGATACCCCACTGAGCCGTTATGGAATTACTCTTATTTCTATCAGCCTTCCCCATTAATTCCCTCCGCCGGATCAGAAGTCTCTCCTCCTGCTCCTTCATCCGGCATATATAGTACAAAGATCCTGTTAAAGAATCCCGACTTGATATAAGCTGTTGCGGAAAACATTATCACAACGATGAGTAAAAGCGCCGGAAAAAACCATATCAGCGCTACCGGTATCACCGTTATGACGATCAATAGCAGCGTGTAAGGCAAATGTCTGATACTGATCAGAAACGCATTTCTTATGGTGTTCTTTACCGTATTGTCAAACTGCGCCAATATCGGGAACAGATACACAAGTGTCATGGAAACAACTATCGCCATTACAAGGACAGCAACTGTCACCACGTTTCTTACCGCATCACTCGTGATCCCCGCACTCTGGACTATCCGAAGATCCAGGAACATGATGACGCCTACGGCAAGTACTATCAGCCATATAACGGTTGCCTGGACGAAATTGTCCTTAAATGACTTGAAATAGGATCTGGTTATGTATCCTTCCTCATTCTTGGCCATCTTGAGGGTCACGTAATAAAGTGCCGTTGTTGCCGCACCCGCAGTTACAACGGGAATGCAGCACAGTATATATAAAATGTTCAGCCAGAACAGATCCGCCAGCCTTGACAGAAATGTGAATACCGGTCCTTCAAAATTGAAGACTTTGTTCATTGATTATGACCCTTCGACAATGATCACGCTGTTTTCATTATAAATAAGCCCTATTAAAAAAGCAATCAAAACAGTTCTATGCTCATGGGCGTATACCTTATCCCGTCAGTCAATCTTTCATGGTCCAGATCCTTAAATCCGATCCTGTGATAAAACCCTACGGCATAAGGCGATGAGTTGACGGTCAGTTCCCGGACTCCTTCCGACTTTGCCTGTGCAAACGCATTCCTTAAGAGTCGTGTGGCTATTCCCTGATGATGAAGACTGCTCTCCACGAACAATAAAGAGATATGCCAGTGCTTGCGTATACCGAGAACCCCGCCGATCACATCGTTTTCATCAAACGAACCCCACGCCATGTAATCCCCCAGAGAGAACATGTTCCTCAGTTCCTCTCCTTTGACAAAATCGTGGAAGTTCTTAACACCCTCCTTTGAATACTCGGGTGCCTCATATACCAGGAATGTGTCCCACGCAAGCTGCATGGCCATGTCCCAGTCTCTTATCTTAAGTTTTCTGATCATCCGCTCCATTACTTGAACAAGCTTGTGAAGAACGAAGCGATGCTGTTTCCTATGGACTTGGCAGTGCTTGTTATCGCATTGCCCACGATCTTAGTCAGCCCGAGATCGTTGATGTCGACCTTGTTTATATCAAATGTTCCTGCCTTGATATCATCCTTGTACTTGGCATATATATCATCCGCCTGTTCAGCGAGGACTTTGTAGTCGATTCCCATAGCCTTGATCTTCATCATCATGTCAACGATTTGTTTGATCTCATCTTCAGAGAGCGTTACATTCTGATCGACCATACCCTTGCGGATAGCGGCTTCGATCTCTTCCTTGGTGTTAAGGTCATTGGTCGCAACAACTGTCTTGATGTATGCGATAAGCTCTTCAGCCTTATCATCGTTTCCGAGCTCTTCCTTGATCTGTCCGGTCGTCACAAGCTCGTTAAGTGAGGTGTCAAGAGCTGCCGTGCTCATCTCTTTACCGGACATGTTCTCGTATGCCTTAAGGGCACCGATAAGTGCTGCCGTTCCTGATATGGGTGAAGGTGCACAAACATAAATATCCGCATCGGTAACACCTGCCGTGATCAGGGCATTTCTGTACATATTGGTCGTGCAGTAGTTGATATTGTTTGTTGTGACTACAACACCGTGTCCCGATTCGGCCGGCTTAACAAGTACCGATGACAATGACTTTGTTCCGATGACTGAAGAAGCGATGTACTTGTCAAGGGCTGCATGCTCCTCGGCATTGGTCGTGGTCACGATATCATAATCTGAAAGCTCCGCTTCGGGCACACCCATTGAAGCAAGTACGGCTGTCTTCTGATCTGCGGTAAGATCGGCGCCGAGAGCGATATATCCTTTTTTGTCCGCCTTACCGGATGCGGAATCTTCCTTATTGTCTCCTCCGAAGATGGAATCAATGATCGCCGAGATACCGCCTTCATCCGACTTTTTTGACTCTTCTTTCTTTTCTTCCTCTTTTTTCTCTTCTTCTTTTTTCTCTTCTTTCTGGGTAACGGTTCCTTTTCCGGAATCGTCAAATGTGATCGCCTGCGTAGCACCTGCACTGATCGTCATCGCGACAGCCAGTGTCATTGTTAAAAATAAACCCGTTAATCTTTTCATTATTTCAGCCTCCCTTTACTTGACACTTCCTTCATACTCCTCACGTTGCGCTTTTTGGATCTTTTCGACCTCGGCCATAACGTCCTCAAGCTTTTTTCTCTCAAAGAGGACCTTCGGCTCGTCGGTCACCTTTGTTCCGCTTTTATATATTCCGAATTCGGACAACAGTTCAAAATCACGCTCCGTTCCATAGAGCATCATAAGTATCTTGTCAGCGGTCTCGGGCATGAACGGCTTAAGAAGATTAGCTCCTATGCATATACCCTCAACAAGATTATACATCACTTCGGATAATCTGTTTCTCTTATCCTCATCCTTGGCGAGAACCCAAGGTGTCGTCTCGTCTATATATTTGTTGAGACGTCTGAACACATCCATCACTTCGGTAAGGGCATCGGACATATGCATACTGTCCATCTTATCCTTTGCCTTTTTTGCTGCGGATGTGCACACCTTTTTGAGGTCTTCATCAACGTCTTCCGACTCACCGGTACTGCTCACAAACCCGTCAAAGTATTTATTGCTCATTGCTATCGTACGGTTGACGAGATTACCGAGTATATTTGCCAGATCCGAATTGTATCTTTCCGTCAGAAGCTCCCATGTTATCGTCCCGTCATTGTCATACGGCATCTCATGAAGCACATAGTATCTGACGGCGTCAACTCCGAACAATCCGATAAGATCGTCGGCATACATTACATTTCCACGTGACTTGCTCATCTTTTCTCCGCCCTGCAAGAGCCACGGGTGACCGAACACCTGCTTCGGAAGCGGGATATCAAGGCTCATCAGGAATATCGGCCAGTATATCGTGTGGAATCTTATGATGTCCTTTCCTATAAGGTGAAGATCTGCCGGCCAGAGCTTTTTGAACTGCTCCGAATGATCTCCGTCCGCATCAAATCCGATCCCGGTGATATAATTTGTGAGCGCATCAAGCCATACGTAAACAACATGGCTGTCGTCAAAATCAACGGGAATACCCCATGAAAACGATGTCCTGCTCACGCACAGATCCTGCAGCCCGGGGAGAAGGAAATTATTCATCATCTCGTTCTTGCGGGATACCGGCTGAATAAAGTCGGGATGTGTATTGATATAATCGATCAGTCTGTCGGCATATTTGCTCATCTTGAAGAAGTATGCCTCTTCCTTGGCAGGTTTTACTTCCCTTCCGCAGTCAGGACATTTTCCGTCAACGAGCTGGCTCTGGGTCCAGAACGATTCACAGGGCGTGCAGTACATTCCTTCATAGGCTCCCTTGTAAATGTCGCCTTTGTCGTACATCTTTTTAAAGATCTTCTGAACCTGCTTTTCATGGTCTTCGTCGGTGGTCCTGATAAAGCGGTCATAGTTCACGTTAAGGCTTTTGCATATGTTCTTGATAACGGATGCAACATCGTCTACAAACTCCTTGGGAGTGATGTTTGCCGCTTTGGCCTTTTCCTCTATCTTCTGTCCGTGCTCATCGGTGCCCGTCTGAAACCAGACATCATATCCTTCCAGCTTTTTAAATCTTGCTATCGCATCGGCCATCACTATCTCATAACTGTTCCCGATGTGAGGCTTACCCGATGTGTACGCTATCGCCGTTGTGATGTAATACTTTTTGTTGTCCATGGTCTGCTCCTTTTTCTTACTTATTCTCGAGAAGCTGTTTATATACTTCTCTTCTTGAAACCCCCCGGTCGGATGCAACTTTTCTCATTGCTTCCTTACGGTCAAGGCCCTGTTTTTCATATTCGGCCATCTGCTCGTTTATGTCTCTTTCCCGGTTATGCCCGATCTTCTCATTCCGAAGTTCTTCTTTTGAACGGCCTTCAATCACAAGAACATATTCTCCGCGCGGCTCGTTTTCCTCATAGTATATGACCGCCTCGGACAGCTTCATCCTCTTTACTTCCTCGAACTTTTTGGTAAGCTCACGGCATAGTGCCATCTCCCTGTCGGATAGAGCTTCTTTCAGTTCCTTAAGGGTGGACAGAAGGTGATGCGGCGCCTCATACAATATGATCGTTCTCGTCTCATCTGTAAGGCTGCCAAGTACCTGCCGCCTTTCCTTTTTGTCGGCCGGAAGAAATCCCTCAAATACAAACCTTCTCGCGCTAAGCCCCGAAAGTGAGAGAGCTGTGACAAGTGCGCACGGTCCGGGAAGTGAGGTCACCTTAATGCCGGCCTGTCTGCACATATCCGTTATAACTTCTCCGGGATCAGATATGACCGGGGTTCCGGCATCGGTAATAAGGGCGATATCTGCACCCTGGCGCATCTTCTCTATCAGCTCGTTTGCCCTGTCGTACCTGTTGTACTCATGATAGGAAACAAGCGGCACCTTTATATCAAAATGATTGAGAAGTTTAATGCTGTTGCGGGTATCCTCCGCCGCGATAAGGTCAACACTCTTTAATGTCTCAAGAACTCTTCCGGTTATATCCGAAAGGTTTCCTATCGGAGTGGCGCACAGATAAAGCATTCCCTGTTTCTGACTCTGGCTCATGATCAGTATCCGTAAATATCGTATATCTCTTTTGTATAACAGTTCGGCGATTCATAGACGATGAGCGGTCTTTCAACCGTCAGCCTGCGCCTCTTGCCAAGTCCCGCCTCTATGAGCACCATATTCGGCTCGCGGTCCACGTACGGGTGTACCAGTTTCATCCTCTTTGGCTCAAGATTATGTTTTGTAAGCGTTTCAAATATGTCCGTCAGCCTGAAGGGCCTGTGTATCAGGTAGAACCGTCCGCCGGGCCGGAGCATCCTTTCTGCGACGGATGCCACGTCATCAAAAGTACACATGATCTCATGTCTGGCGATCGCCCTCGGCGAGTCGGGATTTTTGATCCCGTGTGAATCTATCATGTACGGCGGATTGCAAGTGATCACATCAAAGACTCCGGGCGAAAGATAGTCTTCGGCCTGCTTGATATCGTCTGCGATGATACTGATCCTCTCTGACAATCCGTTTGCGGCTACGCTTCTTTTGGCAAGGTCTGCAACATCTCTTTGTATCTCTATGCCTACGATATACTCCGCCTTTGTCTTGGCGGCCAGAAGTATCGGTATTATACCGTTTCCGCAGCAAAGATCCAGAACCTTTTCGCCCTTCTTGGCGAATGCATATCCGGACAATAGCACCGCATCCATACCGAAACAGAACTTCCTCGTATCCTGGATTATCCGGTAACCGCACCTTTCCAGATCATCGATGCGCTCACCTTCATTTAATTCAATCGTCGTCCAGTTTGGATCTGCCATCGTTTTGCTCCAGTCTCTCGAGTTCTTCAAGCTCCTGTTCTTCTT
The DNA here is from genome assembly GCA_017432845.1 of Lachnospiraceae bacterium. Classification (GTDB taxonomy): domain Bacteria; phylum Bacillota; class Clostridia; order Lachnospirales; family Lachnospiraceae; genus UBA2868. The sequence continues at coordinate 6,225 of JAFRIL010000259.1, forward strand.
TTATCTCCTCGTTCGACTTTTTGCCTTTGTTGTCTTTGTTCTTTCCTTTTCTGCCGCCCTTGTCACCCTTGTTGTCGTTGTCTTTTTCCTTTTTGTTCCTGGGCTTGAACTTAAGCTCGGATACAGCGTATTCGCGAAGCTCCTTCTCGTCGTCCACCTCGACAACTACCTTGACGAGCTGCTTTAACACGTTGGTCTCCCTTACCTCACCCTTTAACCCGTCGGGCGTCGTGACACTGTCCCCTACTCTTGGCAGTTTCCTGTTAAGCTCTTCATATACCTGTGCCTCATTCTGCAGGCAGCACATCAGGCGGCCGCATATGCCCGATATCTTGGCCGGGTTGAGTGACAGGCTCTGCTCCTTGGCCATCTTGATCGATACGGGAGCAAAGTCTGAGAGGTATGAGTGACAGCACAGCGGACGACCGCATATACCCATTCCTCCAAGTATCTTGGTCTCATCCCTGACCCCGACCTGACGCAGTTCGATCCTCGTACGAAATACCGATGCCAGGTCCTTTACAAGCTCACGGAAATCAACCCTTCCGTCTGCCGTGAAATAAAACAGCACCTTGTTGTTGTCAAACGTGTATTCCGCATTTATGAGCTTCATCTCAAGACCGTGCTTGCGTATCTTTTCCTGGCAGACCTTGTAAGCATCCTTTTCTTTCTCGCGGTTCCTCTTTTCCCTCTCATCGTCATCGGACGTTGCCTTCCTAATAACGTTTTTGAGGGGAGGAGTGATCTTTCCGTCATCAACTTCCATGTTCGGAAGCACAACGGTTCCGTATTCCACGCCCCTTGCGGTCTCGACTATAACATGATCCCCACGCCGGAACTCTATGTCCTTCGTCCCGAAATAGTATATCTTGCCCGCGGTACGAAATCTGACTCCTATTACCATTGTCATTTCAGTTCTCCTTTATCGTAAGCAGCAGCAATTCCATTGCCAGCTCAAAATTAACGTTTGCCTTCAGTCTCTGCCTTGTCTTTTCTATACACTTGATGATCGTCTCAAATCCCTCGTAGGATCCTTCATCCGCCTCGGTAGCGATAGAGTCACGCTCATCCCTGAATATGAGGGCACTGTCGTCTCTTGTCGCCTTATACAGCAGCACATCCCTGTACCATATCATCATAAGATCGAGAAAATCATTTATATTCAGTCTGTATTCATCCAGTTTCTTAAGAGTCGTTATCATATCGGACGTGTCCATCTTCCTGATGAAACGGAATACCCTTACAGCTTCATTCTTGATCTCTTCAAAATCATCGCTTGCGGCAAGACTTCTTGCCTTTCCGATATTCCCTCTTGCAAACGCACAGCAGATATCGGCCCGGTAATCGGGTACCTTCACTTCTTTCATAAGATATTCTTTTACGATCCTGTCCTCAACGGGGCGAAGATCGAGCCGCACACATCTTGACTGTACCGTCGGAAGCATTGCGGAAGCCGTTGTGGAAAGAAGCATGATCACCACATACTCCGGCGGCTCCTCCAGGGTCTTGAGAAGAGCGTTCTGGGCTTGCGGGGTCATCTTTTCGGCCTCATTCATTATGTATATCTTACGCCGGCTCTGATACGGCTTGATCTGGGCGTCGTTTACTATCTGTGATCTTACGTCCTCAACTGATACCGTGTTAGGACGGTCATGCGTCACCGTGATTATATCGGGATTATTGTTTGTGGCTGCCTGGATACACGATCTGCATTTTCCGCAGGGATCAAACCCTCCGGCCGGATCTTCGCATACGAGTGCATTTGCAAATATCCTGGCGATAAACTCCTTGCCGGACATATTTTCACCCGTAAACAGATAAGCCTGGCTGACCCTTCCCGAAGTAAGGGTGGCCCGCAGATGTTCCCTGATATGATCCTGTCCGATAATACTCTCGAAATTGTTCATGTTAAGATATCCAGTAACAGTCCTCTTATCTCGCCGACCTTGGCAAGTATCGCAAGATGATCCTTCTCTTCCTTCATCAGTTCCTGTGCCAGTTCATCAAGTGTCTCATCCACCCTGCGGATGATACCGTATACCCTGTGACGGCCTTTCCTGTCGAGGAAATTCTCACGGGAGAATTTGTGGGATCTGTTTACGATCTCATTCATGAATTCCTTGATGAGAGCACGGTATCTCTTCATGTCCGCGACATCCATATGCTTGGTGATCTTGTTTCCCTGCATCGTGATGTCCTCGTACATAAGTCCGAGCCGTTCCTGCAGACCCTCCTCCTCGATAGCACTCATGAGAGTGAACCGGAAAGTGTCATCGGTCGGAACGTTAGCCTGATTCGTATCCGTTACCTGCGTCGGTTGTACTACCTGATTGACTTTAATATCCACGCTTTGATCCTTTCGGCACAACTGCTAAGGTCATCATTTTCAAACCTTGATTCATCGGAAATACCCAGTGCTCTGATCTTGTCCTCCGAAAAATCCTCCGCGTCGGACAGAAATCTCCTGCACATTTCCGCATATCTTCCGTTTTCCGGAAGTCTTTCACGGTTAAGCGCCCGCTGCAGGCGTTCCCCGTCATCAAGCTCAATATATATCGGAATGACTTTATCTTCTCCGTAATAGTTCCTTGTTCCCGCAAACGAAGAAAGAACTCCCGTCGCAAGATAGCTGTGATCATCCAGGTTGATGCCTCCGTCATCGGCGGTAAAGTAATACCAATCCCCATGAACGGTATGATATACCTGCTCCTCTATCATACGTCCCTCCCGGGTGATCCTGTCCCTGTCATCAACGGTAACGAAATGGTATCCGATGCCGTCGACCTCCCCGTCTCTTATCGGACGGGTCGTATAACGCGTGACCGGGAGCAGCCCGAGACCGGCGTCATTTTTCAATATGTTGTATAAGCTGTCTTTTCCCGCACAGCTCTTTCCTGTCAGGTAGAAGATCTTTCCCATAATACCGCTATTTCCTTACCGGTCATTCCCGTGATCTTAAGTCCGCATTGCTGCGCGTTCTGTAAGCTTCTTACCGCCCGGTCGGTAATAACGCTGCCCGGAAGCGTGACCGGGATCCCGGGAGGGTAGACCGTAACAAGATCTCTTGCGATCATACCGCACGCTTTTTCCAGGGGAACCGTTCCGGCATCCGCCTCAAACATCGCAGCCATCATTTTATTGTCGTATCTTCCTTCCGGAAGGATTGCTTCTTCCGGCACGGGAGTCTTTCTGTCTGAGCCCGGCCGGCTTTGCAGATCCTCATCTATCGCCGCAAGAGCATCCTCAAGCTTTGCAAATCCTTCATCGGTATCGGCCACCGATGTCATGAGTATGACATATGATACACCTGCCATCTCGGCACATATCCCGTATTTATCGTACAGGATATCCGACAGTTCTTTTCCCGACAGGCGCATCGAATCATCTTTTATCACGATCTTTCCGATATCATGATCCCATGTTCCCTTTTCGGTAAGATCCTCTTTTTTAAGGACCTTAAGATTGTTTAATGCTGATGTTTTATCATAAAAGCTTTTGAGCCTTTTAGCATATGCTTCAAACAACTCATCTTTTTGTTCTTTGATAAGATCTGTCATCGAATCTATCGATGCCATAAGAACATATGACGGACTCGATGTGGTAAACACCTTCAGCATCGCCCTTATCCTGCCGGCTGACGGGCAATCCCTGCTTATATGTATGAGTGCGGTCTGAGTCATCGCAGGCATCGTCTTATGAACACCGGATATGACAACATCCGCGCCAAGCGCCACGGGGCTTTCGGGAAAGGCACCGGAAAAACCGAAGTGTGCTCCGTGAGCCGAGTCAACTATGAGGACGGCTCCATGCCTGTGGCATATATCTGCGATGGATCTGATATCGCTTACGATCCCCTCATATGTCGGGCTCGTTATAACAACCGCTCCGGCTTCATCTGATGTTTCCGAAAGCGCATTCTCTATACGTTCCGGATCTATCCCCGCACATAAACAGAAGCTCTTCTCCTGCCGGGGAGCAACTATGTATAATCCGGCACCCGACAGCATGGCTGCGTTATAAACGGATCTGTGACAGTTTGCCGCAACGATGATGCTGTCTGTTTTGCTTACGGTTCCGCAGATCGCCGCAAGTATACCGCCCGTCGATCCGTTTACGAGAAAATGTGTCTCGTCGGCACCGTAAAGTTTTGCGGCCCGCTCCTGCGCTTTTCGTATAAGGCCGTCAGCTTCATGCAGGTCATCAAAACCTTCTATCTCGGTAATGTCTATCGAGTATGCATCCGACAGTATCTCATCTGCGAAAAGCCTCCTCTTATGACCCGGCATGTGAAACGGGTATTTATCATCCGCATGTTCCTTAAGAGCTTTGGTCAGATGCATCTTCACTGTTCTGTGAGCTTACTTCACCAGGTTCAAAGACGGATACAGGTTCGGGCTCCGCATCCGATACGGATGCATTTTCCGGCTCCGGTGAGGGTACATGTTCCGGCTCCGGTGCCGCCACAGTTTCTTCGCTCTTTGTCTCGGGCTTCTCATCCGGCTTGTAGTCGCCGCTTCTGAAAAGCTTCACTTTTCTGTTAAACGCGATGTTTGTAAATATATCCGAAGCACCTGCAACCATAAGTGCGATCCCGACAAATATGAAAAGCGTCCTCATATCCTTGGGCGTAAGAAATACAGAGAACAGTCCCGAGCCCATACATATGAGTGAGAAGATCATCACAACAAGCCAGGCTTCCGTGACCTTCTTCATCTTCCTGTCTATCCTCTTCATGTCTATGGAATGCTGGAGCTTTACCACACCGTTCGCAACAAGTATCGCTCCCGCTATGAGCGGAAAATATTCTCCGATATCATCCTGCTTTGTAAAGAAGATCACAGCTGCAAATATCGCCATCATCCCGTAAGCAAGGTCAAGCCGGTAATATCCGGCAGTCACATCCTTTACGGCATAGGTTATTATGGAGATAACACCCGCAGCGGCAAACACGCATGCGAAAAACCTGCACAGAAACGGTATGTCCATTTCCTTGTAGATCACAAACACCAGACCCATAAGAACGAGTAATATTGACAGAAGATAGTGGTACCACTTCTGCTGGTTTTCCTTCTGCTCGTTCCTGATCTCACGCTCCAGTTCTTTTTCACGTTCAGTCATGTGCAACATCTTCTGCCTCCTCCTTTACCGGGACAGGCCATAGCCTGCGATGGAATCATCGGTCATCGTATCCTTCATTATCTGTTTGTTGTTCTCGTCAAGCGACTCTTTGTAACCCTCGATCAGATAATCATACCTGCCAAGATTGATATCGATGACTTTTTTGATACGCTCTTTGTCGAACAGATCTCCCCTTGTGATCTCGTCTATTATCTCATAATACTGCCGGGCATTGTCATTCTTGATCGCCCCCGTTCCCCATTCGTATCTGACAAGGTTCATATAACCTACAGGTGCCTCGCGCCACATGTGCCCGATCCTCCAACCGCTTTCCTTGACCGCGGGAAGGTGTGCCAGGTAAGGGTCTCCCAAGGCATACAGGTCATTAAGATACAGATCGTTGTTGTAATACTTCGTGATACCCGGAACGGATTCAAGTATTCCGCCGGGAGACCCGGCTTCGCGAAGTTCGTCGACCCCTTCCTCATTCCATGTGTTCTGTATGCACATATCTCCCGTACGGATAAGGGATACGATATTGTTAAAAAGACTCGATGTCGTAAAATATCCCGCTCTTTCATCCGATATCGGAGATCCGAAAGTCCTTCCGAACAGGAACTGGTCAGTTATAACGCCGGATGTGGCGGACAGTGCCAGACAGGCGGCAACGCATCCGACAAGTATCCTGTTAAACCCTGCGCCCCTGCCTGTAAATGAGAATTCGCGATTTTTGATATCAAGGTAGCATATGAGGGAGATGAAAAATGAAAGGGTAAAGTGTCTGCCCATCATAAAATCACCCCCGATGTACAGCAGATACAGTCCGTACACACATATGCCGGCTATGCAGAAAATGTACTGTGATTTTCTGACCGCGACAGCGGCAAATATAGCAAAGAGCGGGATGACAAGAAGTATCGGATCACAGACAAGTGCGTTCAGATAATACCTGATCCCCCTCACGATATAATCCCTTAAGGCGATATCGGTACCGAGCTTGACATATGCCGTATTCGGAAACGGAAATCCGTAATAGAATGTTGCAAACAGTTCCCACAATATGAACGGTGACAGCCCGGCAAAACCGAGTCCTACCGCCTTTGCAAATGACGTCTGTCTCTTCAGCAGATATACGAACACTGCCATCGGTGCAAATATGAGCACCGCATCCATCCTTGTTGCCGCAATGAGTGCCGTAAGCAAAGAGATATAAAACATACTCTTTGCGTCATATCTTTCATGATCAAAATAGATCCTGACAAAACAGGCTCCGAGAAAAAAGAGCATGCTGTTCTCAAGGCCCGATGTCGTGTAGCTGACAAAGCTTTTTGATCCGATAAGGACAAGCAGTCCGAACAGTATCTGATACCTGGTCGTACAGAACCGGTTAACGAGTATATAAAATGCAGCCGTTGAGAAGATGATGTTGATAAGAAGCGAGACAAAGAACATATCCCTTATCACAAAATATCCCGCAGCAACAACAAGCGTGAACAGCGGGCACGTAGATGCCGTTGCCCTCTGTCCGATGTTATATACAAATCCGTTTCCGTCAACGAGATTCTTCGCCATGATGTAGGCGTGATAGCTGTCATCGCTCTGCCATGCAAGAAGAGTTATGACCGCTATAAATACGAGAAGTGCAATAAATCTGTATCTGTTTAATTCTTCCGCAAAATAATCTCTTATTCTGTTCATCTATAAACCTCAAATATATCGTAAGGACATCCCTTACAGTGCGAGCTTTTGCGCAAGATCCATCGCCCGCTTTATAACCACATCCGAATTATAATGCATCCACTCTCCCCAGCGGCCGAGTCCGTAAATACCTTTTGACGAAACATGCTCCAGGAATTGTCTCATGAACTCCGGCTTACCGATCGTATTGAGAGGATATGCATGATCATTTATGAAATAAGATGTTTTTTCCTTATCCGCTTTTTCCTTATCAAACCTTGTAAGGTTCGTCTCCGTCCAGTAACCACGGGAGTCAGGGCAGAAGTTGTGGCGCACGAGTATCCTGTGATAAGAAAGCTTGGGATCGGGATAATATATCCAGTGCGCTTTTGTATCAAGTGCTTCAGGAACGTATCCGGTAACTATCGAACTGTAGCATAGTTTCCGTAATCCGCTCTTTATTCCATCATCAAGTCCGATATGCTCATCGACTACGTTCCAGGGAATCGTCACGATCATCTTATCTGCCTTATATGTGCCGTTTACGATCTTCCTGTCATAATCGATGCTGACAACTTGTTCATTATAATGTATACGGTCTCCCAGAGCATCGGCCATCCTGGTAAAAGCCTCGCCATATCCGTATTTTTTCGGATAATAGAACTTCGCATGTCCCGGCTGTGTGCCGTAAGGCCTGTGGTTGGCACATGACAGTTTGGTCTCTTCATATGAAACATTCGGAAGCTTCTCCAGCCAGTAAGTTCCGAGACTGTCAAGATCTTCTCCGAACATCTTCCGGTTATACGGAAGCATATAGTCTTCGGCGATCGCACTTCCGAGCTTCCATACTATCCAGTCCGTAAACTTCTCCGGCATCGGATACCCTTTATTACATCCCGCAACCTCGATCGCCTTAAGATAACGTTCCTGCTTATCCTTTGGAAGCTGCCATATGTTTGCCTCGATCGGGCTTCCGATCATGTCGCCGTACAGATCTATCCGGGAATCTCTCTCATACAGATCCCACTCATCCTTAGGAAGGAAAGAGAACACAAAGTCCGTTACTTCAGGATCCCTTACATCGAGAAAATGCCCGCCGCCCGTATCGAAAGGACTGCCGTCAACATCCTCGCTCCTGCACAATCCGCCTGCCGAGCTTTCCTTCTCGAGAACGAGAAAATCATCCTCGCCGGCACGAAGAAGCATATTTGCAAATGTCAGTCCCGAAGGACCTGCGCCAAGTATCAGATATTTCATAGTCTTTCCATTATATCATACTTAATGTAATGCTTAAATGCCGTCCAAACGGCACATCAGCATCCTGACCACCCGGGTGGCTCTGTCCATGCGCTCAGCGGTAATGCACTCGTACGGGCCATGGAAATTGAACCCGCCTGTTCCGAGGTTCGGACAGGGAAGTCCCATAAATGAAAGTCTTGCCCCGTCAGTGCCGCCGCGGATCGCATTTTCCGCGCAATCCATTCCCGCTACCTTTATCGCATCTTTTGCATCCTCGACAAGATGCATGTGCTCTTTGATCTTTTCGATCATATTATAATAGCTGTCCGTGATATTAAGTGTTACCGTATCTTTTCCGTACTTTTCATTGATTCGTTCGACAGCGTCTCGAAGATCATCCTTCATCTTTTCAAATTTGTCCATATCATGATCCCGGATGATATAGGAAAGCTCTGCGTGATCGACACTGCCCGTGATATCCGTTATATGGAAAAATCCTTCCCTGCCGGATGTATGCTCGGGCCGCATCTGTTCGGGAAGAAGAGCGTGTAATTCATGCGCAACGTTTATCGCATTTACCATCACGTTCTTTGCGGTTCCGGGATGTACCGACACGCCGCGTATGATAACGCTCGCACCTGCCGCATTGAAGTTTTCGTATTCAATGATGTTAACATCGCCGCCGTCCACCGTATACGCATAGTCGGCCCCGAACTTTTCGACATCGAAATTATCCGCGCCCTCCCCGATCTCTTCATCCGGAGTAAAAGCTATCGCGATAGTTCCGTGCGGTATCTTCTCTTTTATGATCTCATCAAGTGCTGTCATGATCTCGCTGATGCCGGCCTTGTCATCCGCACCGAGAAGCGTGGTACCGTCAGACGTTATCAGCGTCTCACCCTTAAGCTTTTTCAGAAACGGAAAATCACACACCTTCATGATGTCGCCGGAAGGGTAGGTTACATCCTCCCCGTCATAGTTTTCGCGAATGACCGGAGTAACACCCTCTCCCGAAAAGGATGGAGATGTATCCATATGCGAGATAAAGCCCAGGACCGGAAGATCGTCACATCCTTCGGTTGCCGGAAGATGAGCCATGACATAGCACTTTTCATCAAGATGAACGCTAAGTCCCATGTCCGACAACTCGCCGGCAAGTTTTTTCGCCAGATCAAACTCGCCCTTAAAGCTCGGGTGCGTACCGCTTTTTTCATCCGATTGGGTGTTGATCTTTATATAGTTTAAAAAACGTTCGTATGCTCTCATATAAGTAAAAGTGGGTCCCTCCTTACTACATATCCAAGGTCGCTCGCCCATCTGTTTTCTCCTTCGGAGAACGGGGCTCGCGGTGTAGTAAGGAATCCTCCCACTAACGTGGGGCCCTCCTTACTACATATCCCATCTGTTAGGGTGGTCGAGCGGGAGCAGTTCGATCCCGTATCCTTCCATTTCCGGGAAGTCCTGTATCATCTGCTCTTCATCATATCCCTCTTCATAATCCTCATCATAGTCTTCCTCGTAATCCTCATCATAATATTCGGTATTGCCGGACCCGGAAGCATCGGCACTCCTCTTCTGGAGTTCCTTGTAGATCGGCTGCATATACATATCTCTCGGAGACAGTTCGGCATCGGGATTTCTTCTGCGTCTGTTCTCGCTTCGTTTTCTGTAATTGTATCTCTTGTTCTCGCTCCTCTTTTTGTAACGCTTCCTTTTTTTCATCCTCTGACGGCGGGCACTTTTTATGAAACGCATTATGAGTGTGATGATCACAATGATAAGGAACAGTGTTCCGACTATCATGAACAGTTTCTTTACAACATCGGATACGGTGACAAATACCGTTTTGTGATCGGGCCTGTAGCTTACCGGCTGCTCATCGGATGTGTCCGTTATGATGTTTGCAAATTCAAATCTGGATCTGTCGCCTGTCGCATAGTCAAGAGTCGTTCCTCCGACACGGTTATCGCCGACAAAATAGTCGAGTCTTGCGACCGCTCCCTCCACTCCGGGATCATAATCTACGGTCACTGTAGCCTCATTGAAATCCATTCCCTTGGGGATTACTATGCTGCCGTCCCTGTTAAGTGTCAGAATATCCCTTGAACTTCCCATTATGTCGAGCTTCGTATGAAAGAAACTGGCGGAACGGATATTGTAACGCGTCTCATTATCGGCTATGTTCTTCTTCTCAAAGCTTGCAAATCCGTAGTCAAGAAGATCCGCCGTATCCGTGAACTGATAGGGGCTCTCATCCTTCATAACGACGCATATAAGCTTCATTCCGTCGCGTTGCGCACAGGTAACAAGTGTCTGCCTCGCATCATTCGTGTATCCGGTCTTGCCCCCTATGATCCCGTCATATGCATATTTCCTGCCCTGGATCATCTTATGATGATTTTCCTGGGGGCGCTCCTCGTTCGTCATATTGGTTGAAGGGATGACGTATTTTTCCGTTCCTGAGATCATGCACAGTGTCTCATTTGAAAAGAATGCCCTGGCGATAGTCGCAAGATCATATGCACTCACATAATGATCCGGATCGGGAAGACCGCTCGCGTTCACAAAATGTGTATCGGTACATCCGAGCTGTGCTGCCTTGTCATTCATCATTCCGACGAATGTTGTCAGGTCACCTCCCACATGCTCGGCAAGCGCATAAGCCACCTCATTGGCAGAGCCAAGCAACAGTCCGTACAGGCACTGTTCCACGGTAAGCTGTTCACCCTTCTTGATACCGATTCGTGATGATCCCCACTCTGTGTTGTCGATGGCTTCATTGGAAAATGTCACGACTTCATCCATCTGACAGTTCTCCACAACAAGGAGAGCCGTCATTATCTTGGTGGTGCTGGCCGGATACAGCCTCTCATGGATGTTCTTGGAATACAGGATCGTTCCCGTATCGACTTCCATTACGATCGCAGATTCGGTTCCGTTCTCCGGACCCTTTGGCCATCCGGTTATCGTATTGGATTCTATCGGAAGCTGTTTCCTCTGTTCCCAGAGCGTTGTGTTCTCTTCATTCGGAAGAGTATCGACTGCACGGACCGTATTGGGAAAGGCCAGCAGCGCATATATGGACATGACCGCGCATACGGCCAGTCTTTTCATACCGTTTTTGGACATAAACATACAGAGTATATTTTACCATAAAATCACTGTCTGCGTTTGACACAAAAGACCTTATTGGATATAACATTTTTGATTGGAGGATACATTTCATATGAGAATACTGTTTATACGACATGCAGACCCGGATTATGTTGCTGACGGGATAACCGATAAAGGCCGGATCGAAGCAAAGCTTCTGGCCGACAGGATAGATACTTTCGGGATAGATGAGGTATATGTTTCACCGCTTGGACGAGCACAAAAGACTTTTGATTTTTGTGCGGATAAGCTTGGCATCAAGCCCGTTACACTTGACTGGCTTGAAGAATTTCCGGCAAGATTTGATCCCGAAGAAGCCGATGAAGATACCCGTATGGCATTTGCGACCGAGCTTAAGACCGATGAGGAAACCGGAAAATACAAAAAGAGGATCGTCTGGGATATGCTGCCGTCTTATTACAAAGATCATCCCGAACTGTTTGATGTAAGTACATGGAGGA
>JAFRIL010000260.1 GCA_017432845.1 Lachnospiraceae bacterium
GTCAGGTCGCACTCGAACTCGGTACCGTTGTTCCGATCATAAGACTGAGGGATAACATACAGCTTAATCCCAACCAGTATATAATCAAGATCAAGGGAATACAGGTCAGTGAAGGTGAGATACTGTTCGATCACTACATGGCCATGAACCCGGGTTTTGTTGAAGAAGAGATATCCGGTATACCGACGTTTGAGCCGTCGTTCCATCTGCCGGCGCTGTGGATCACCGAGTCGCAAAGAGAACGTGCGGAGTCTCTGGGATATACCGTTGTCGATCCTCCGTCGATCATCGCCACACATCTGACGGAGATTATAAGGACTCACATCTCGGAACTTCTCACGCGTCAGGATGTGCAGAACCTTATCAACAATATCAAGGAGACGAACCCGTCGCTTGTTGATGAACTGACACCCAAGCTTCTCGGCATAGGCGAGATCCAGAAGGTACTCCAGAACCTGCTCAAGGAAGGTATATCGATTAGAGACCTTCTGACCATATTCGAAACGCTTGCGGATCATTCGCCGGTAACGAGGGATACGGACGTGCTTACCGAGTATGTAAGACAGAGCCTTAAGCGTGCGATCTCGGCGAAGTATTTTGCCGCAAATGAGGCAACAAGCGTTGTAACGCTCGATCCGAAGATAGAGCAGGAGATCATGAACTCCGTCAAGCAGACCGAGCAGGGCGCATATTTAACACTTGATCCGGACAGGGTAAAAGAGATCATGAAGTCTGTCGGCGAGGAAGTGGAAAAGCTCGAGAACCTCGGCAAGAATCCGATCGTGATCACATCGCCGATCGTGAGGATGTATTTCAAAAAACTAACGGAAGATTACTACCAGGATCTGATAGTTGTATCGTATAATGAGATAGACACTAATGTTGAACTTCAGTCAGTCGGAATGGTAACAGCTTAATGATAATCAAGAAATTTCAGGCAAAAACGGAAGAAGAGGCGGTAAGCGCCGCACGGAAGGAAATGGGCGAGAACGTTGTTATAATGAGCGTTCGCAGCCTCAAGAAAAAAGGACTCTTTTCATTTCTGAAAAAACCGGTTGTTGAAGTGACCGTCGGTATGGAAGAGGAGACGGAGCGTCCCGCGACAAATGCATTTTCTATGCTCGCCAGACAAAGTGTCGGCCAGACGATAAACCGCGGAATGGTCAAGCGAGGTCCCGACATCATCGAAGAGCCGGAGATACCCGAGACCAAGAAGAACGATAAAGTCATAGAGCAGAGGCTCGACAACCTCCAGTCGCTTCTTGAAAAGCAGCTCGTCAAGACACATGAGAAAGATGATTTTGACAAGAATGTTCCGGAGGATTCATCAGTACAGTTCTTAAAGCTCATATACAAAACACTCATCGACAATGAGGTTTCGGAGAAGTTCGCGAATGAACTTCTTGATGAGATAGGAAAGATCGACACGGCCAAAGCCAGCGTCGATCTGATCCTCGGAAACATCTATCAGAAGATGATATTAAAGTTCGGACAGCCGGTAACGATACCGCTCGGGCTTGACAGGCAGCGCGTGATCTTTTTCATCGGACCTACCGGAGTCGGCAAGACGACAACCATCGCAAAGCTTGCATCAAAGCTTGTTGTCGATCACAAGAAAAAGGTCGTGCTCCTTACAACCGATACATACAGGATAGCGGCCGCCGAACAGCTCAAGACCTATGCGAGCATCCTTGATGTGCCGTTTCGTGTCATCTACACTGAAGAAGAGATGATGGCAGCCGTCAAGGATTACGGTGACTATGATTACATACTTGTCGATACCGCGGGGCACAGCCAGCATAATGCCGAGCAGAAGGATTCGATGGCGCATTTCCTTCGCAGCATTGATGATTCCGTCGACAAGGATACGTATCTCGTTGTATCCGCGACCACGAAGTACAGGGATCTTCTTGCGATAGCGGATGCTTACTCGGAGTTTACCGATTACAAACTGATATTTACAAAGCTTGATGAGACAACGACTCTCGGAAACCTGTTCAACCTCTGCATGTACACGGGCGCTTCGATGTCTTACGTAACATGCGGACAGAACGTTCCGGATGACATAGAAGTCTTCTCACCGCAGTCTACCGTCAAACAGCTCCTGGGAGGTAAATGATGGATCAGGCAGAAGGACTTCGCAACATAATAAAGCAGAATCAGGTAGCACAGCGACCCGCAGCACGAGTGATAACAGTCACGAGCGGAAAAGGCGGAGTCGGTAAATCGAATGTTTCCATAAATCTTGCGGTGCAGTTCCGCCGCCTAGGCAAGAAGGTCATTATCTTCGATGCCGATTTCGGTATGGCTAACATAGAGGTGATGTTCGGCGCAATCCCGAAGCATAATCTCGCCGATCTTATATATCACGGAATGAACATCCGCGATATCATAACGATGGGTCCGATGGACATCGGTTTCATATCGGGCGGATCGGGTATCGCAAGCCTGTCGAACCTCGGCAAGGATTATATCAACTATCTGATCAAAAATCTGTCCGAGCTTGATCTTCTGGCAGATGTTATAATAATAGACACGGGAGCAGGCATAAGCGATGCGGTACTGGAGTTTCTGGTGGCAAGCGGGGAGATACTTCTTGTTACGACTCCGGAGCCTACATCGATAACGGATTCCTATTCGCTGCTTAAGGGCCTTGGCCGCCACCCGAGATTCGACCGGGATCATACCGCGATCAAGGTCGTGGCCAACAAGGTGGGAAGTTTTGAGGAAGGCCGCCAGCTGTACACAAAGCTCAATGCGGTCGTCAACAGATACCTCAAGATCCCGCTCATGCTGATCGGAGTCGTTCCCGAGGACCACGACCTGCAAAAGGCAGTCATGCAGCAGATGCCGGTATCGATCAGCAATCCGAACGCGAAGAGTGCAAGGGCCTTTACCGACCTTGCGACCGCGCTTGAGACGAACGCTACCGACCCTGTTTACCACAAAAGAGGAATGGCGGGATTTTTCGCATCCATGATAAGATAATACTTCGGAGGATTTTTTAAGATGATTTCAAAATTTGTCCAGGTAGGCAACAAGATAGAGATCGAGTCTGTCAAGAAGACAACGGGCGAGCTCGGTGAGGTGACCAGGAAGACTTACCGCAGTGAGCTGTATGATATCGAAAGTGAGGATATCATCAAGATCGCCATGCCGATGGAACAAAGCAAGATAGTGCTGCTGCCGGTCGATGCCGAATACAGCCTGTGCTTCTATACTCCCAACGGGCTCTACCAGTGCCTTGCAAGGGTCGTCGAGCGATACAAGAGCAACAATCTGTTCGTTCTTTCGATGGAACTTGAGACAGACCTTCAGAAATACCAGAGAAGAGAGTATTACCGACTCAACACCGTGCTTGACATGAAATCAAAGGCGATCGACGAGAATGAAAAATCATCGCTCGCGCAGGTTCAGTTCATAGATACGGATCTTACGTTCGATAACGGCACGATGGTCGATATATCGGGCGGAGGCGCCAGGTTCATCTCCAAGGTCCAGTATACGGAAGGCTCTCTTATCAGGTTCGTGTTCTCGCTTTTCGTCAACGGTCTGGTTACGGAATACAAGCTTGTGGGAAAGGTGTTAAAATCATCTCCCATCGAGAACAGGGAAGACCAGTTCGAGAACAGGATCCAGTTTGTAAATATGGTAAATGATGACCGCGAAGCGA
>JAFRIL010000261.1 GCA_017432845.1 Lachnospiraceae bacterium
CCTAGCCCGAGTCACCTTTTAGGACCCGAGACACCCGACAATCATAATATCACAAAGGAGAACCTCATGCAAAAAGTAGTTGATTTTCTTAAAAAAGCCGGCACTTACTATCTTGCCACAGTAGACGGCGACCAGCCGCGCGTACGTCCCTTTGGCACGGTCAATGTTTTTGAAGGAAAAGTTTACATCCAGACCGGCAAATCCAAGGATGTTTCCAAACAGATCCATGCCAATCCCAAGGTTGAGATCTGTGCGTTTGAGGGCGGTACATGGCTTCGGATAGCCTGCGAGCTTGTTGAGGATGACAACAGGGATGCAAGACATGCGATGCTTGAAGCATATCCCGATCTTCGCGGCATGTACTCCGAAGATGACGGCAACACCGAAGTATTCTATCTTAAGAATGCAACGGCGACATTTGCATCATTTACTGCAGCACCCGAGACGGTTAAGTTTTGAGCAGATACGTTGAAGCAAATCTGTATATCGGAAAGAAGAAGATAGGGATCACCGCATTGATAACCGTTGCGGTGATCCTGTTTGTGGCATGCGCTGCCGCTGTACTCATCCTGATCCCGGGACGGGGTATCGCGACGATATCGCAGGGAAGGAAGCTCCTTGAAAAAGAACGTTTCATAATCCATGCGGGCGGCTTTGTTATCGATGAGAACGGTACCGAGCATGTCTATACGAACAGTATCGAAGCACTTAACAACTGCTATGACAGCGGAAACCGCATCGCGGAATTCGACTTTATGATGACCGCTGACGACCGCGTTGTATGTGCGCATGACGCCGACGAAGAGGGTAAATGGGCGTACGGAATAGAAGGCGCGGGATTTTCGGCGGATTATCCGGCGTATTATGAAGACTTCATGGCGGCAAAGTTTGAAGGAGTGCTCACGACAATGTCGCTTGATGACCTGGCGGCGTTCATGAAGACACACAGTGATTTTTACGTGGTGACGGATGTGAAGGACGACAACGTGTGGCTGTGCAGGGCGATCATGGAGAAGTATCCGGAGCTTGCGCAGAGCTTCATCGTCCAGATCTACCACGAGGACGAGTACGACAGGATCAGGGCTGCGGGATTTCCGTACATGATCTACACGCTGTACCGCGCGACCGATGAGGAACTGGAAACGGATGCGCTCATGGAGTTTGTAAAGAGCCATAAGCTGCTCGGTGTGACTTTCTGGGATGAATTTCCCGAGAAATTCCCCGAAAGCTTTGAGGCACTTAAGAAAGAACATATCCCGACGTTCGTTCATACGATCAACGATCCCGAACAGATCAGAGAATATTTCGATATGGGGGTCACGGGCATATATACTGATGTAACTGATAAAAACAGGCAGATTGGCGAAGGAGAATAACATGTATACGGATCATATTCTTATATTTATCGATTATTTACTGATACCGTTTCTGGCGCTTTCGATCGACATAAAGCGAAGCGGTAAGGAAGCGGCACTTTCCCTTGCGAATTTCCTTCGCTATGTATCGTATACCGTTGCGGTGTTCATAGTCACCTATATCATCCGTGTTGTGATAGCACGCCTCGGATTCGGGGTCACGACAGACGCGGGCACGGGAATTTACACGATACTGGCAACCCTTATCGCGCTTGTCGCACCTTATGTCAGGGAACTTGTCGCAACATATTGTAATGTCAGATGCGAGATAAAGAAAAAAGACTGAAAAAGATATGCTTTGCCATATTTGTCATAGCGCTTTTTATCGACACCGCCGTCCTCGGGCTGTTCCAGTGGTTCAAGGACTCATACGGTGTCACTTTTCGTGAGATCATCTACACGATAAAATCTCCACTGTCGGGTGCAAACAGCTCGTTCTTCTTAACTTCGGCGAAGTATGTCTGGCCGAAGGTCGCTGTGTTTGTGCTGATCGTTGCGGTGGTTTATTTTGTGCTCTTTGGTTTATCGAAGATCATAAGCTTTGATGTGTTTGTTAAGGGAAGGTCCGGGGCCGAAAAAAAGTGCGACGGCCTTTGTGCGGTTTCCTTTGCCCTGATGCTCATCGCGGCATCACTTGCATTTGTCACTCTTCGAGATATTAACAAAAGACTTGATATCACGGGATTTATACGCGACTACAATGCCAGGACGCAGATATATGACGACTACTATGTCATGCCCGATGTTGCGGCGCTTGAGCCCAAAGAGGGGCATGCGAAGAATCTTCTGTATATCTACATGGAGAGCATGGAGACTACTTATGCGTCCAGGGATGTCGGTGGCGAGCAGCCCGAGATCAACTATATCCCCAACCTTACACGGCTTGCCAATGAGAATGTTTCGTTTTCCGACGAGGAGGGACTCGGCGGGTTTATCAGTGCCATGAACACGGACTGGACGATGTCCGCGATATGGGCGACCGAGACGGGCGCCGCGTTTGCATTCCCGATAGAGGGTAATTCCGATTTCGGCAACCAGGAACACTTTGCAAAGAACACATTGACTCTCGGAGACATTCTGGAGCAAAAAGGTTACACGCAGGAATTTTTGTGCGGATCCGATGCTAAGTTCGGGGGCAGGAAAGCCTTCTTCGAGCAGCACGGGAACTTCAGGGTTTACGACCTTTATACGGCTGAGGATGAGGGATATCTGACACCGTCCGAAGAAGTCAATTGGGGTATCGAAGACTGGAGACTGTATGAAATAGCAAAGGATGAGCTGACAAGGATCGCGGCAGAGGGTCAGCCGTTTAACTTTACGATGCTGACCGTTGATACGCATCACTTCGACGGATGGATATGTCCGAGGTGTGAAGACACCTATCCCGAGCAGCTTGCAAACGTTGTAACATGCGCAGATAAGCAGATCGGAGAGTTTATTGACTGGTGCAGTCAGCAGGACTGGTACGACGATACGGTCATAATAATACAGGGCGATCATCCCAGGATGGACCAGTCACTCGTATCATATGCCAAAGACCGCATGGTCTATAACTGCTTCATTAATGCGGACTGTGATCCTTCAACCCTTGATATGAAAAACCGTTCATGGAACACGATGGATATGTTCCCGACCATACTGTCCGCGATGGGCTTTAAGGTCCCGGATTCACGCCTCGGGCTTGGTACCGACATGTTCTCCGGGAAAAAGACACTGTGCGAGACGATAGGGAGCGACTACATCGATGTCGAAGTCATGAAATACTCGCAGTTTTATGCGGACAATTTCTATTGAAAAAATCACTGTTTATGCTACAATCTTAAACGGCGTTTTTAGAACCTTATGTAATGATTTTCACAAAAAAGGAGTATTGTTATGAATCTGTCACCTCTTCAGAAAGCAAGGTATGAGTATGTTCCGAAGCTTCCCGGCATGCTCAGGAACGGGATCAGTAAGATCTGCGTCAAGAACGGAGAAGCTACAACAAGCGTTGCCGATCAGGATAAGATCAAGGCGCTTTTTCCCAATACATACGGTAAGAACGAGATAACATTCGAAAAGGGCGAGAACAACTCACCCGCCAAGAAACAGGTAGTCGGTGTTATCCTTTCAGGCGGACAGGCACCCGGCGGACATAACGTTGTATGCGGTCTTTACGATGCGCTCAAGGCAACCGACAAGAACAACGTTTTGCTCGGATTCAAGGGCGGCCCTTCGGGACTGATCGACGATGATTTTGTTGAGTTTGATGATGCGTTCATCGATCAGTACAGAAACACCGGCGGATTCGATATCATCGGATCGGGCAGGACCAAGCTTGAGACAACGGATCAGTTCAAGGTTGTTACCGAAGTTGCCAAGAAGCACGGTCTTACGGCTATCGTTATCATCGGTGGTGACGATTCCAACACCAACGCTGCTGTTCTTGCCGAGTACATGGCAGCAAACAATACGGGCGTACAGGTCATCGGATGCCCGAAGACTATAGACGGCGACCTCAAGAACGAGGACATCGAGGCATCATTCGGATTCGATACGGCTACGAAGACATATTCGGAACTTATCGGAAATATCGAAAGAGATGCAAACTCAGCCAAGAAGTACTGGCACTTCATCAAGGTCATGGGCAGAAGCGCGAGCCACGTTGCTCTTGAGTGTGCGCTCGAGACACAGCCGAACATCTGCCTTATCGGTGAGGAGGTTGCAGCCAAGAAGATGTCTCTTTCACAGATCGCGTCCCAGATCGCAGATTCTGTTGAAAAGCGCGGAAACGCTGGCAATAACTTCGGTGTAGCCATCATCCCCGAAGGTATCGTTGAGTTCGTACCCGAGTTCTCAAAGCTCATCGCCGAGATCAACGAACTCCTTGCAGGCGAGAATACAGCCAAGTTTAATGCACTTCCCGACTGGGATGCCAAGTATGCTTTCATAGAAAAAGGACTGACGAAGGAATCGATGGCAGTATTTGCGATCCTTCCCCAGCTCATTCAGCAGCAGCTCTTCCTCGAAAGAGACCCTCACGGAAACGTTCAGGTATCTCTGATCGAGTCCGAAAAGCTTCTCTCCGCACTTGTTAAGGACGAGCTTGAAAAGAGAAAGGCAGCCGGCACATACAAGGGCAAGTTCGGTGCCCTCCATCACTTCTTCGGATATGAAGGAAGATGTGCATTCCCGTCAAATTTTGATGCGGATTACTGCTACTCAC
>JAFRIL010000262.1 GCA_017432845.1 Lachnospiraceae bacterium
AAAGGTCACTGTATGATACCGGTACAGATGCCGCATACGGCGATGATCTTCTGACTCTTTCAACATGCAGTTATCAGGTTAAGAACGGAAGATTTGTGGTGGTAGCGGTGCGCCGTAAGTGATAAAATATACATATGCCATCAGAAACAGAGAAAAAAGCCCAGAATTATGAACGAAAAGCGCCCAAAGTCTCCCTGAGGGAGATGCTGGATTGGTATGGCCTTAAAAAGGCCATTATCTTTCCGTTGCTGGCGCTTTTCTTTATTATCATCATTCTGATATATCACTCGCTTCTTATGAACTATGCCAGACGCAGTATAGTCGAAGGAGGTAAGCTGAGCGCCGGAAGACTGTCCGAGGGGGTGTTGATGTATATCTCATCTGCCAGGGATACGCTTGAGCGTTCGTCTTACATACTTGACGATCTTCTTGCGAAGGGTGAGCCGCATGACGAGATAGTCAGCTTCCTTACCGAAGAGACCAAGGTTCTTAATAATACCGACATTGTGGACACTTCCGGACTCTATGCATATATCCACGGACAGTATCATGACGGGTTCGGGTGGAACCCCGAACCTGATTACGATCCTACGACAAGACCGTGGTATACGCAGGCTGTTAAGGCCGACGGTGAAATGGTTCTTGTAAACCCGTATATAGATGTGTATTCGGGTGATATTGTCATGACTCTTGCGGAGCGTCTTTCCGACGGAAAGAGCGTTATAGCGCTTGATATCAAGCTTGGCGAGATACAGGAGATCATAGAAAGCTATGGCAACCCCTATGCGAATATGGTCAATTTCGTTGTGGGTGGAAACGGTATGGTTGTCGCGCATACCTCCCCTGCCGAGATAGGCAAGAACTATCTGGAAGAGACAGGAACGCTTGGGAATGCGGTGCTTACGGAAGTGCTAAAAAGGGATGAGAGAAGTATAGATCTGCAGTTTAATCGCCGTAATTATACAGTCTATGATATTCCGATATCGAGCGGATGGCATTGTATTTCGGTTGCCGATTCCGATGTTATCTACAGACCGATCAATCTGCTCATCCTGTTATGCGTATTGGTTATAGTTGCCACGATAGTCGTATTTATCATCATAATGTTCAGAACCTGGAAGAGGGAAGCGGAGTCAAGGCATCTGGAGACTCTTCTTAAATCCACGGTTGGTCTGTATCTGTCAGTGTGTGATTTTGACCTTGAGAGAAACACGGTGACCGAGGTAACGAATGACATGTATGTCATGTCCGAATTTGAGTCGACAGACGAAAAGGATGCGATAGGCGCACTGGCCGAAGTCATGCATAACCTGCCGGAGAGTCCGGCCAAGCAGGCGGCGATTGAATTTGCAGATCTTAAAACGATCGATGAGAGGATGGCGGATACCGATTATGCGACGATAGAGTATCTCGGATATGGTGACATGTGGGTCAGATGCAGACTGATAGTATCGGAGCGTAACAGGTCCGGTAAGATCCGCCGCGTACTATGGATGATCGAGAATATCACGCATGAAAAAGAAGAACGTGAACACCTCATAGACATGTCCGAGCGTGCCATTGCCGCAAGCGAAGCCAAATCGGCATTCCTTTCCAATATGTCTCATGAGATAAGGACGCCCATTAATGCTGTACTCGGTATGAACGAGATGATCATCCGCGAGAGCAATGAGCCCAAGATCGTCTCTTATGCCAAGAACATCAAAGGCGCCGGCAATTCGCTTTTGGGGATCATTAACGATATTCTTGATTTTTCCAAGATCGAGTCCGGTAAGGTTGAGATCGCTGCTGTTGACTATGATCTTACAGAAGTTCTCAATGATCTGATCAACATGGTTAAGATCCGAACGGATGCCAAGAACCTTGATCTTATATGCGATATAGACCCTGAGACTCCGGTCAATCTGATCGGTGATGATGTAAGGATCAGGCAGATAATCACGAACATACTTACCAACGCTGCCAAGTATACCAACGAAGGAAGCGTCACATTTTCCGTTTCGTTCCGCAATGCCGGTCAAAACAACATTTACCTTCTTGTTGCCGTCAAGGATACCGGCATCGGTATCCGGCAGGAGGATATGTCCAAGCTATTTGCCAATTTTGAGCGCATAGATGATAAACGGATCCGTAACATCGAGGGAACCGGGCTTGGTATCGCCATTACTCAGAGCCTTCTCGAACTGATGGATTCGAATCTTGAAGTGGAAAGCACATACAATGTCGGAAGCACGTTTTCATTCAGGCTGCGCCAGGGCGTCAAGGACCGCACACCGATCGGTGATTACAAGCAGGCCTTTGAAAAGCTTGCCCAAAGAGAGCGCAGATATGTTCCCAAGTTTAAGGCTCCGCACGCAAGCGCACTTGTTGTCGATGATATGATGGTCAATCTCGTTGTGCTAAAGGGTCTTCTGGGCAAGACGGGAATGTCGATAGATATCGCCGACAGCGGAATGCGGGCAATAGAACTGGCAGGAAGAACCAAGTACAATATCATCTTCCTTGACCATATGATGCCCGGGATGGACGGAGTGGAGACACTTGAGAGGATAAGGGCAGATGAGGCCAACCCGAATCACGATTCTGTTTTCATCAGCCTTACGGCAAATGCCATTGCGGGTGCACGTGAATTCTATCTTGAAAAGGGCTTTGACGATTACCTGTCCAAGCCGATCGATTCAACGGCTCTGGAGGAAATGGTATACCGGTATCTGCCCGATGAACTCATAGAAGAATGCACAAATATTACTTGAAAATCAAGCGTTTTTTGGTATAATTGATGATGTGATATCCCACATTCACAGGGAACATCAAGACAATTAAGAAGGGGAAAAGGTGGCTATCTATGAAACTGCGTTCCAAGATTATCA
>JAFRIL010000263.1 GCA_017432845.1 Lachnospiraceae bacterium
CAACGAGATCGCAGGTCAGGGTCCTGAATATCTTGAATATGTCATTTCGAATTATTTCGGTATAAGAGCCGACGGTAATGCGATGGTTTCAGCACTCCGTTCATGGAATTCCTCAAGAGAGGATCTCGGTGATTTTGTTTCAATTACCGGAATGAACGCTACGTACGATGATTCGGACAAGAACATAATAGTAACCCTTGATATTGTAGGCTCCAAGAAGACAGCACAGATAGAGGCCATTTACAAGGATGATCTCTACAAGACACTTGATTCCCTTACGACCAACATCAATTATACGTTCGGGGAAAAGATGGAAAAAGCCGGACTGAACACTTTACTTGGAATGGGTACGGTGTTTGTAGTCCTTATAATCATCTGCATCATTATCAGCCTGTTTAATTTCATCCCGAAGATCCAGGCGTTGTTTAAGAATGATGTTGATGAGGTAAAAGCTGTTGCGGTTGATAATACGATCGCGCAGATAGCTCTTAAAGAAGAGCAGAACGATGATCTCGAGATAGCGGCCGTTATAGCAGCTGCAGTTGCTGCTGCATCCGCTTCATCAGGCTCCGGATCTGCGGGAGATCTCGTTGTCAGAAGTATTGTCAGAAGACCAAACAGCATGTGGAATAAATAGGAGGATTGAAAATGAAAAACTATACAATTACGGTTAACGGAAACGTATATGATGTAACGGTTGAAGAAGGTACAGGATCGGGCGCACCTGTAGCTGCAGCTCCCAAGGCAGCTCCCAAGGCGGCTCCCGCAGCTCCCAAGGCGGCAGCATCTGCCGGCGCAGGATCTGTCCGCATCGAAGCCGGTGCTGCAGGTAAGGTATTCAAGATCGCTGCTAATGTCGGTGACAGCGTTAAGAAAGGGGATGCAGTTATAATCATCGAGGCAATGAAGATGGAGATCCCCGTTGTTGCACCTTCAGACGGTACGGTTGCTTCGATCGACTGCGCTGTTGGTGATCCTTGTGCAGCAGGACAGCTTCTTGCAACTCTCAACTGACTGCATTTTGAATGAAACTGTGGAGGTCATAAAATGTCATATGTAGCAAATACATTAGGGAATCTGTTACAGCAGACGGCATTTCTCGGACTGAGCTGGGGAAACTATCTGATGATAGCCGTTGCCTGTACGTTCCTTTACCTGGCAATAGCAAAAGGTTTTGAACCGCTGTTGCTTACTCCCATTGCATTCGGAATGCTTCTGGTCAATATCTATCCCGATATTATGCTGAAGATAGAAGAGGCGGCCAACGGAACCGGCGGACTGCTGTATTACTTCTATAAACTGGATGAATGGGCAATACTTCCTTCGCTTATATTCATGGGTGTCGGAGCGATGACGGACTTTGGTCCGCTTATTGCAAATCCTAAGAGCTTTCTGCTCGGTGCGGCAGCACAGTTCGGAATATATGCGGCATACTTTTTGGCTATAGCGATGGGCTTTAACGACAAAGCCGCTGCTGCGATCGCCATCATCGGCGGTGCAGACGGCCCTACATCTATATTCCTTGCAAGTAAGCTTGGACAGACCGCACTTCTCGGACCTATTGCGGTCGCGGCGTATTCATACATGTCGCTTGTGCCGATCATACAGCCCCCGATCATGAAAGCGCTCACAACCGAGAAAGAGCGTAAGATCAAGATGGAACAGCTTCGTCCCGTATCAAAGCTTGAGAGGATTCTGTTCCCTATAATAGTCACGATCGTTGTATGTATGATCCTTCCCACAACGGCTCCGCTTGTCGGAATGCTTATGCTCGGTAACCTTTTCAGGGAGTCCGGTGTTGTCAGACAGCTGATGGATACTGCAAGCAATGCGCTCATGTATATAGTTGTCATACTGCTCGGAACATCAGTCGGTGCCACAACTTCAGCAAAGGCATTCCTCAATGCCAATACACTTAAGATCGTTGTGCTCGGACTTGTCGCATTTGCATTCGGTACCGCAGCCGGAGTGCTGTTCGGAAAACTGATGTGTGTACTTACCGGAGGAAAGGTCAATCCTCTTATCGGTTCGGCAGGTGTATCCGCTGTTCCGATGGCTGCACGTGTATCGCAGAAGGTCGGAGCAGAAGCCGATCCGACCAACTTCCTGCTCATGCATGCCATGGGACCCAATGTAGCCGGAGTTATCGGTACGGCTGTTGCAGCCGGTACATTTATGGCTATATTCGGGATCTTTTGATCAAGTCAAGATAATACAAGTTGTTTAACGTTTAATGGAGGACAATAAAATGGGTGAAGTTGAAAAGAAACCGGTAGGCATCATGGAAACCGTTCTTCGTGATGCACATCAGAGCCTTATCGCTACAAGAATGCCTACCGAAGTGATGCTTCCCATCATCGACAAGATGGATGAGATCGGTTATCACTCGATAGAATGCTGGGGCGGAGCGACTTTTGACGCATCGCTGCGTTTCCTTAAAGAAGATCCCTGGGAGAGACTTCGCAAGCTTAAGGACGGATTCAAAAAGACCAAGTTGCAGATGCTCTTCCGCGGACAGAACATCCTCGGATACAGACCCTATGCGGATGATGTTGTTAATGCGTTTGTTGAAAAATCAATTGCAAACGGTATCGATATAATCAGGATATTTGACTGCCTTAACGATCTTAGAAACCTTCAGGCTGCAGTTGATGCCACAAACCGTGTCAAGAAGCAGGAAGGAAGAGGAAGCACACAGGTTGCGCTTTCTTATACGCTCGGTGATGCATATACGCTTGAGTACTGGGCTGACATGGCCAAGAAGATCGAAGAGATGGGTGCTGACAGCATCTGTATCAAGGATATGGCAGGTCTTCTTCTTCCTTACAGGGCTGCAGATCTGATCAAGGCCATGAAAGAGAACACCAAGCTTCCGATACAGCTTCATACGCATTACACTTCGGGTGAGGCTTCAATGACATATCTTAAGGCTGTTGAGGCCGGTGTTGATGTTATCGACTGTGCGATCTCACCTTTCGCGCTTGGAACGAGCCAGCCTGCTACCGAGGTTATGGTTGAGGCGTTTAAGGGAACTCCTTATGACACAGGTCTGTCACAGACGAAGCTTGCCGAGATAGCTGATTATTTCCGTCCTTACAGGGAAGAATGCATCGAGTCGGGTCTTATGAGCACAAAGGTACTCGGAGTCAACATCAAGACTCTGCTTTACCAGGTTCCCGGCGGTATGCTTTCAAACATGGTATCACAGCTTAAGGAACAGAATGCCGAGGATAAATATCAGGAAGTTCTCGAGGAGATCCCCAGAGTCCGTAAGGACTGCGGTGAGCCGCCTCTTGTTACACCTTCCTCACAGATCGTCGGAACACAGGCTATCTTCAACGTGCTAATGGGTGAGAGATACAAGATGGCTACAGGTGAGTTCAAGGATCTCTTAAGAGGTAACTACGGCCAGACCGTTAAGCCTATGAGTGAAGAGGTCATCAATAAGGTTATTCCGGGCGAAAAGAGATCCACGGCCCGTTCTGCAGAGGCTACGGGACATGACAAGCCTGAACTTGAGACACTTGAAGCAGAGATGAAGCAGTACAAACAGCAGGATGAGGATGTTCTTTCATATGCTCTGTTCCCTCAGGTAGCCGTTGACTTCTTCAAGTACCGCCAGGCACAGCAGAGCAAAGTGGACCTTAAAAAGGCCGACAGTGCATCAGCTGCTTATCCGGTATAAAAAAAGCATGCATTTTTGAAATTTAATGATGCAATATATCATAACGTGTGTTACAATAAACAGGCAGTCGGAATATGGCTGCCTGTTTTTTGAGGGAGAACATATAAGGGTCTGAAGGGGAATCGCTTAATACTAGATGTGTTTAAGAGGGTATTATGGCAAGAAAAGAACAGATTTCCAAGCAGATGATCTTAGACGGTGCATTTGATCTTGTAAGGACACAAGGTATCGAAATGCTGACGGCCAGAAAGCTGGCCGCACATATCTCATGCAGTACTCAGCCGATTTTCCGCGTATATACGAATATGGAAGAACTGTCGAATGAAGTGTTCGTTAAGGCGAAGGCATTTTACGAGGAGTTCTGTCTTGCATTCGAGCAGAAAGACGAGACGCCTTTTGTTGATCTCGGACTGTGCTATATATCGTTTGCGAGAAAGGAACTCAACTTGTTCAAGCTCCTGTTTTTGACACCGCATGATGACAACAATACGATGTATGATCTTATAAACGGTGCTAACAACGGTTTTGTCATCAAACAGCTCCGTCGTATCAAGAACCTTGATATGAACAAGGCCGGTGACATTTTCATGAAGGTGTTCATATTTATGCACGGGATGGCCTGCATGGCGATCTGCGGAGAACTTGATCTTACTACGGAAGAGATATTGCCCACTCTCAAGGAGACGATAGAGGGATTCTTTTAGGATATGATCGTAACTGTTGTTGGCGGCGGACCCGCCGGCATGATGGCAGCGATAACGGCTGCCGAAAACGGAAATAAGGTGACGCTTGTAGATAAGAATGACAAGCTCGGCAAGAAGCTTTTCCTTACGGGAAAGGGCAGGTGTAATATCACC
>JAFRIL010000024.1 GCA_017432845.1 Lachnospiraceae bacterium
CTTGTCCGGATCGAACTGTATCCCGTCATACAAAAGGAGTCTGTTGATATTGTTGGAATCCATGAAATTGATGTGCATATAGGCGTTGTCATACTTTTCCGCCGTTCCGGTAAGGCTCAGGCGTTTTTCTACATCTGCAACACCCGCGACCTTTTTTGCGATCCTTACATCATCGTCGGAAAACCCCGCACCGTTCACCCATATGTCGCACAGATTCTGGCTCTTATAATACCTGTCGGCAGCATTTCCGGCTCCCGAGCTTTCGGCATCGATGCCGACAAAGACAAGCATTCCGAGAAGTGACATGAGAAAAATTGAAACAAACTGCGTCTTATTCTTAAGGAGGTCTCGCCACATTTTCCGGGAAAGCATATTTACCAGTTGACCTCCGAAGCATCCTTGGGCGCATCATTATGAACGATACTCTCTATCCCGCCGTTTTTTACACGTATGACCGTGTCGGCGATATCAGCAAAAAAACTGTTGTGCGTTACCATTACAACAGTTCTGTTTTTTTCACGGCTCATATCCTGAAGGAGTTTTAACACTTCTTTTCCGGTAACGGTATCAAGAGCACCGGTCGGCTCATCACACAGAAGGAGCCTCGGATTCTTGGCTATCGCCCTTGCTATCGAGGTCCTCTGCTGCTCCCCGCCCGACATCTGGGACGGGAACTGGTGCATATGATCCGCCAGACCGACAGATGCCAGCGCTTCGGCAGGATCAGTCGTATCGTTTTTAATATCCTTCATCAGAGCGACATTTTCATAGGCCGTAAGGGTAGGTATGAGATTGTAGAACTGAAATACTACTCCGACGTTCTGGGCGCGGTAAGTTGTCAGCCTGTTGTCGTTATATGTCGTAAGATCTTCCCCGTCAAACAGTATATGTCCGCTTGAGGCAGAGTCCATACCGCCGAGAAGATTAAGGAGCGTACTCTTACCCGCTCCGGACGGCCCGAGGATAACGACCATCTCACCTTCGTTTATGGTAAGGCACGCGTCCTTTAATGCATAGAATTCATGATCACCCTGCTGATACTTCTTGCAGACATCCTTAAATTCAATGAGCACCTTAGATGTGCCGTCTTCCTTTTCTTTTTCAAGATCTATGATATCAAGTGGCTGTGTGGTTTCCTTATTCTTACCCATCGATGATCTCCAAAGTCACTCTCCTGATTTTCCTTCAGCGCGGCCCCCGACACTGTCGTCTGTCACGGCATCCGTAATGACCTCATCACCGTCGGAAAGGCCCGTGATCACCTCGACCGAATCATCGGTCTTGATACCGGTGGTGATATACTGTTTCTCCACGATACCGTTTCGTATGACATAACAGTAATCGCCCTTGTCATCGGCATAATATGCCTCAAGCGGCATTGCAAGCGCATCGCCTCTCTCATCGGTAAATATCGTCACATCTGCTTCAAGGCCTATGAACACATTTTCATCGGGCTCGTTGATCGTAACGGAAACCACGACCTTAGCCTTGTCCGAATCCTTGGCAACAGCCAGTCTCTTTATCTCTGAAACCGTTCCCGGATAGAGCTTTCCGGCAATATCCACCGATGCCCGCTGGCCCGTTCTGATCTTTCCGATATCGTATTTTGAGATCCCGACATCAACCTTCATGACATCACTGCTCTCAATCGAAAACAGAGGGCTTCCTTTGCTGACAACACTTCCCCTGTTGATAAAGCTCTCAGTGACGATCCCGTCAAATTCGGCCGAAATGCCTTCCGAAGCCTTCAGCACGTTTTCCTGTGCCATATCTACGCTTATCGTGGACAGATCATATGAATTCCTGAGCTGTTCTTTCTGATAGGAGTTGAGTATCTGGCTCTCGTAGGTATTACGAAGAGTAGAAGATTCTGTCCAGTTTCTCATGATGTCCGACATCCAGTTGCCGTCTATTACCTTTTGTGCATATTCTTCAGGGGAGAGATTTGTCGGGGGAAGTCCCGCGAGATCGCTGTTAAGATCAGCTATATCTTTGTTCAGTCCTTTTATCTTATCGATCAGGTGATCAACTTCATCCTGATCGCCTTCAAGTTCGGCTTTTTCAAGCTCAAGTTGCAGTGAATTGATCTGTCCGGTCTTATCGGCGATATTTTTGTTGATGCCGGCCGAGATGCAGTTGATATCCCAGTTTTCCTGATACTGGTCCTGATCTATGTAGTCGCCTGCCATCCTAAACAGGGCATATGTGTTTCTGTATACCTCTATATCCGATAATGCCTTGTTGAACTTGGCCTGATTGCTGTCACTGGCCTTGACCTGCCCGTTCATCGTATTCTTTGCCGACTCCGAGGAAAGCTGCGCCTGATCAAGCGCTTTGACCAGATCCGAGGGATCATACCCGACTATCTTCTGACCCTTTGTGACGGCATCTCCTACTTCAAGATCATACATATTCACCGGAGCCGTAACGTCCGCATAATATGTCATAGACCGGTCTCCATGTACGTCACCCGTTGCTTCAACGCTTTCGGAGATGTTCCTGTGCCCTGCGATCTGTGTGCTGTATACTTTGGCCTTACCCGAGAAGGCCGATACGAAGAACAGTGTGCCGCCGCATACAGCAAGAACGCCGGCTACTGTCAGTATGTTTTTTGCTCTCATCCTAATTACCTGTATCTGATCTAAATAGAATTGTAATGACGTTAGTTAGTCATTGCTAACTTGAATATGTTATACACTTTTAAAACCGGTTTGTCAAGACTCGATCCTGATATCGGTGATGGCGCACTGATCTCCCGTTATTGCGGCATATACCGTTTCATTTCCATCCTTGATCATGGAAGTGTTTTCTATGAACACGCCGAGATTTTCAGTAATAAGAGTGATCTTTTCCTTTTTCTTCAGGAATCCTATCTCGAACTCCATGCCCTTAAGGTTAGTCTCCTTCCAGGCATCCCATCCGGGGAAGGATTCGCTCTTTTTCATTGTAAAGGTATTCGCGGAATACGAATCATCGCCCTCATTTTCGCCGTTAAGCTTGATGAGGGTGTACTCGCGGTATCCCTTTCCGCCAACCTTGCCGTCTTCGGAATAATACAGGACTATATACGGGCAATGCCATACAAGGCTTGCCGTAGGAAGACTCATTGAATGGAACAGGATCCTCATCCCGTCGCTGATCTTAACGCCTTCCGAGTATGCCGATCTCGTCCTGTCTATCTGAACATTCGGAATATCCGATTCAAACCTGTCTATATAACTGATCTTGTCTGCGATCCTTGTGATATCTTCACGACCGATCCTTGTTCCCGCAGATCCCGCTGCTATGTCATACAGTCTGCAGTTTTCTCCGGTAAGAGCTATATAAGCCGATTTGGAGCTGTCAGGAAGTGCCACGGTAACATTTATGATGCAGTCATTGCTTGTAAATACCAGTTTGACATGATCCTCGAATTTGGAGGCACTTACCGTATACC
>JAFRIL010000264.1 GCA_017432845.1 Lachnospiraceae bacterium
AATTCAGGAAATCGATAACCGTTTCCGTTCCGACCGATACGCGTATCGTATCGATAACCGCAGAGGATACCGATCCTTATCTTGCAAGGGCTATAGCCGACAAGGTCAGGGTTTCCGCGGCCAATCATATCGCCAACGTCATGAACACCGAGGCGGTAAATGTTGTCGAAGAAGCGAACCTCCCGACGAAGATCTCGAGTCCCAAAACGATCAGGGATACGGTTATCGGAGGAGTCCTGGGGGCGTTTGTCGCGGTGATGATAATCATCATCATATACATCATGGATGATACGATAAAAAATCCCGACGATGTTGAAAAATACCTCGGGCTGTCAGTGCTCGGGTCGATCCCCGTTCTTGACGAAGAACTTGTAAAGAACGGACAGAAGAAGAGCAGGAAAAAGAAGAAGACAGCGGTCACTCCGCCGGATCCTGCGGATATTGTCGCGACCGAGACGCTGTCCGACGCATCAAAACTGCTTCGCGAAGCGAAGGCGGCTTCAGAAACAAAGAGTGAGGTACAGGAGTTTGAGGAGCCGGGTGAGCCGGCGGGTTTTGGCTTTAGTAACGAGAGAAGAAACAGGAGACAGTAGAGGATGCCTAACGACGGTCGTAATCTGATCACGATAAATAAGAAGATCACGCTTGATTTTCGCCTCAGCGAGGCGTTTAAGACACTTCGTACGAACATAGATTTCTGCGGTGACGACATCAAGACCATCGCTTTTACGAGCTGTGTTCCCGGGGAGGGAAAATCATCCGTCTCGTTTAACCTTGCGATATCGATGATAGAGGCGGGAAAACGTGTTCTGTTCATCGATGCGGACATGCGCAAATCCGTGCTTAACGGGCGTTACCAGATGTCAAAGACAACGGGCGGACTGGCGCATTACCTTGCAGGAAGAAAGCCACTCGAAGAGTGCATATTCATGACGAACATACCGAGGCTGTTCCTGATACCGACAGGTGCGGTACCTCCGAACCCCGCGGAACTTCTTGGCGTCAAGAGGTTCGGACATGCCCTTGAAACACTCAGGGATCAGTTTGATTACATCATAATAGATACGCCTCCTCTCGGGAGCGTTATCGATTCGGCCATAGTTGCAAAACAGTGCGACGGTGTCGTGCTTGTTGTCGAAACAAGAGCCATAGGACACGGTTTTGCACAGCGCGTCATCGACCAGCTTAACAAGACCGAGTGCAACATACTCGGAGCGGTGCTCAACAAGGTCGATATCAGCGGCAAGTATTACGGCAAATACTATGGCAAGTACTACGGCAAATACTACGGAAGCTATTACGGTAAATGATCTATAAATTGGTCAAAAGAGCGGCCGATATACTGATATCGCTGATACTTGTGGTCGTGCTTTGCCCCGTTATGCTGATCGTTCCGATCATTATCAAAGCAGATTCGCCGGGGCCTGTGATACATGCGCGCCGGTGCCTTAAAAAGGACGGGACATTTCGTATGCTCAAGTTCCGGTCGATGGTGGAAGACGCCTATGATTACGATAAGCACCTGTCATCGCAGCAGAAGGAGATATACGGGAAGGAAATAAAGCTGGACGATGATCCGAGGGTCACGAAGGCAGGCAGGGTACTTCGCAGACTGTCGATCGATGAGCTTCCCCAGCTGTTTAATGTTCTTGCCGGGGATATGTCACTTGTAGGGCCCCGTCCCGTTGCAACGGAAGAAGCCGGCCTTTACGGCGATAGTATTCAAAAGATACTGTCAGTCAAGCCGGGCATTACCGGATACTGGCAGACACATGGCAGGAGTGAGGTCACCTATTCGAGCGGCAGGCGCCAGGAAATGGAGTTGTACTATGTGGACCACTGCGGCCTCCTTCTTGATACGGCGATCCTGTTTAGGACCGTACTTGTAGTGTTTGGCCAAAAAGGAGTCAAATGAAAGCATATCTTCTTGCGGCGGGTCTTGGAACGAGACTTCGCCCGATCACCGATACGATACCGAAATGCCTTGTGCCGATATGCGGCAGGCCGCTTCTGGCCTGGTGGATCGACCTGTTTTCATCAAGCGGCATTACAGAGGTGCTCATAAACACGCATTATCTTCCCGGCCCGGTCAGGGATTTTATTAAGGAAAACAACCGCATATCGGATGTTAAGCTGACAGAGGTATACGAAGACCAGCTCAAAGGTTCTGCGGGAACGATAAGGGACAACCGTGATTTTGTACGCGGAAGCGGTGATTTTCTGATAGCATATGCTGACAATCTGACTAATGCCGATCTGTCCGGCATGTGCGCTTTTCACAAAGAAAAGAAGGCGCCTCTTACTATGGGGCTGTTTCACACCAACAATCCGAAGGGCTGCGGGATAGCCGCCCTTGACGGCGAAAATCATATAACCGAGTTTGTCGAAAAACCCGCCGAGCCCAAATCCGATCTTGCAAATGCGGGAATCTATGTTGCAACGGAAGAGGTGTTCAAACTGATACCCGAAGAAGGCGTGTGCGATCTCGGAAAAGACGTGCTCCCGTCTCTTGTCGGGCGAATGTACGGTTATGAGATCAAAGATTATCTGATCGATGTCGGAACGATGCCAAACTATGAAAAAGCCCAGGCTGACTGGAAGCTTATTACGGAGAGATAAGAAATGATCATAACAAGAACCCCATTTCGGATCAGTTTTACCGGCGGAGGGACTGACCTTCCCGAGTATTACAAAAAGCACGGCGGTGCCGTTGTATCCTCGGGGATCAACAAATACATGTACATAACGGTCAATCCGAAGTTTGATAACCGCCTCAGGGTCAGTTATTCCAAGACCGAGATAGTTGATAATGCCGAAGAGCTCCAGCATGATATCGTCAAAGAAGCGCTTAAGCTTGTAGGTATCAAAGGCGGCATAGAGATAACATCGATCGGAGATATACCCGCGGGCACGGGACTCGGGTCTTCGAGCACGTTCGCGGTCGGCCTTCTTAATGCGCTGTATACTTTCATCGGAACACGTCCTTCTGCCGAGGATCTTGCCGAGCAGGCATGCTATATCGAGATCGAAGTGTTAAAGCACCCGATAGGAAAGCAGGACCAGTATGCCGCAGCGTTCGGCGGGACGAACTATTTCCGTTTTAACGAGGACGGTAGCGTTGACCGGACGCGCATTTTCCTTGATGAGAAAAACGCAAGGTTCATGCGCCAGCGCCTTATGCTCTTTTACACGGGCATAACAAGAAGCGCGGACGAAGTGCTTTCAGAACAAAGGAGCAAGACGGATATCAACATGCCGATCCTTGATTTTATGGCCGCACAGGCAGGACAGATGCGAGATGTCCTTCTTAACGAAGGCTTCAATGAGAAGTTCGGGCAGATGCTTCACGAGGGGTGGATGCACAAGATGGAGCTTGCCGACGGCATAGCAAACGATGAGATAAGAGCGCATTACAACAGGGCCATAGAAGCGGGAGCCGTAGGCGGAAAGCTTCTCGGAGCAGGCGGCGGAGGATTTTTGCTGTTTTACTGTGACGAGGAGAAGCAAAGTGATGTAGAGCGCGCCGTCGGACTTCGCAGGGTTGATTTTCACCCGGAGCTTAACGGTACCAGGGTTATATATTATTCATGAGAGGATTTTTAAGAGACGAATTGAAAAGCACTAATAAGGGTGCAACAGACGTGATATTTCTGGACAGAGATGGCGTCATAAGTCGAAAGATGCCACTTCATTGCCATGTACTTTCGCCAGATGAATTCGAGGTATTGCCGGATGTATATGAGGCACTCAGACTCATAATTGAGAGCGGATATATCACGTTAGTTATAACTAACCAAAGATGCCTTGCACTTGGAACACTTGATGACGATGGGTTTTCTCGCATTAATGATAAGATGGTCAGCGAACTTACAACACATGGTGTATACGTTGACGGACTGTATTACTGTCCACACGGAAACGATGAAGGTTGTGGGTGCCGCAAGCCTGAACCGGGACTTCTAGAAGAGGCATCATACGACCTTGGAAGGCTTGGCATCACGATAGACAGATCACGTTCTTGGATGATAGGAGACGATGAAACTGACATTATTGCGGGCAAAAGATTTGGGGTAAATACAGTTAAGATAGGGGATGATGTGCCGGATCTTCTTGCGGCGGTAAGGATGATAACAGGCACACGATAAGGGGAAAATGTACAAAAGATACAGGCAGGAGTGGACAAAACACCTTGATTTTGTGATCGTTGAGGAGCTCAGCCTTCAGATCGCATATCTTCTTGCGATGTGGATCAGGTTCAGACAGATACTCTATCCGGAGAGTATTTACAAGGAACTGGCCATCGTACTGTTTCTGATCGATTTTGTGGTCGTGATGAGTCTTAACACGATGCACAACGTGTTAAAGCGCGGATACTTCCTGGAACTGGTCGAAACGTTCAAAAACTGTACTGCCGTCTTCGGATTTGCGGTAGTATATATGTATGCGATGAAAGTGTCTGAGGACTATTCGCGTATACTTTTGTTCGTAACTTTCATCCTGCATATCGTGATCTCGTATATCACGAGGATACTGTGGAAGATCATCCTCGCCCACACAAAGATCAATGACAGCAAAAAGTGTTCGATGATAGCGGTTGTGGATCCCGATCTTGCCGATGATACGATCGGACAGCTTGCCGCCGGAGGCGGTGACACATATAAGCTTTCGGGGATCGTATTCACGAGAAAAGATAAGCGCAAAGAGATAAACGGCATTCCGGTCGTATGCGATATTGAGGAGGCTTCCTCGTATATATGCAGGGAGTGGATAGATGCGGTGTTTGTCGGAGTCGACAAGGTCACTCCGAGGATCGACAGGTTCATGGAAGACTGTGAACAGATGACTATCCCGATGCATTTTGCTGTATCCGGTGTACGCCACATGGGATCGCATCCGTTCGGAAACAGGGTCGGCGGGATCATGGTACTGACTGCGGCGGCAAGATACGCATCTCCCTTGGAACATGCTATAAAGCGCGGCGTGGATATAATCGGAGGACTTGTCGGAAGCCTTATCGCACTTATCATCATCGCGGTCGTATCTCCGATGATAAAGCATCGCTCGCCCGGACCGGTCATATATTCACAGGTCCGTGTCGGCAGGAACGGCAAGAAGTTCAGTATGTACAATATCAGAACGATGCATACAAATGCTGATGAGATAAAGGAAGAGCTAATGGAGCAGAACCGTAATAAAGACGGTATGATGTTCAAGCTTGATTTTGACCCGCGCATCATCGGAAACGAAGTTGATGCTGACGGGACAACGCATAAAGGCATCGGTGATTTTCTCCGCAGGAGGAGCCTTGATGAATTCCCGCAGTTCTTCAATGTACTGCTGGGACAGATGTCGCTTGTCGGGACGCGCCCTCCGACAGAGGATGAATGGGAGAAGTACAAGTTCCATCACAGGGCACGTCTGGTTTGTAAGCCGGGGCTTACGGGATTGTGGCAGACATCGGGAAGATCCTCGATCACTGATTTTGAGCAGGTCGTTGAACTTGATACGAAGTATATAACCGAGTGGTCGATGTCGATGGATATCAGGCTCATATTTAAAACATTGTGGATGGTAATAAGAGGCGACGAGTGCGCCATGTAAATGCCGCCGTCTGATATAACGCAAGGAGGATAGACAATGCAGAACTGGAAAAATCATATCTTCGGGCTTAAGGACATAGTGATATTCTCACTTTTCTTCATGCTCATAGGGCTTGTTACGGGCTTTTTGATCGCGCCGATCAAGAAGGGTATGAATATCGGATGCAATAACGGAAACAGTTTCCTGTCCGGAGATGATGAAAAAGAGTTTCACGAAGACCTTGAAATGGAGATGCAGGAGTTAAGATGACGTATAAAGAAGTTCTTGATAACGCAAGAGAGTCGATGAAGCCTCATTGCATGGCATGTAACGAGTGTAACGGCAGGGCCTGTGGCAATGCACTTCCCGGTCCCGGGTCAAAAGGAACGGGAGACGGCGCGCCGAGAAACTATGATGCCTGGAAAGAAATACGGGTGAACATGGACACGATCCATGAGCAGTTTACCCCGGACACATCATTTGACTTCTTCGGTCAAACGATGAAATATCCGTTCTTTGCGGGACCTGTGGGCGCCGTGAACATGCATTACGGCCCCAAATACAACGACATGGAATATAACGGTATCCTCGTTCCGGCATGTGCGGATGCGGGGATCGCGGCATTTACCGGCGACAGTGTTTATCCCGAGGTCATGGCCGATGCCTGCGCAGCGATCAAAAAATGCGGCGGTACCGGTATACCTACGGTAAAACCGTGGGATGAGGATACGCTTGCCGACAAGTTTGAACTTGTACAAGGATCAGACTGTTCGGTAGTTGCAATGGATGTTGATGCGGCGGGGCTTCCTTTCCTTCAGAACCTGGAAAAGCCTGCGGGATTCAAGTCCGTGGAAGAGCTGGCAAAGATCATCAGGATGGCCGGCAAACCGTTCATAGTAAAGGGTATCATGACTGTTGTCGGTGCCATGAAGGCAAAAGAGGCGGGAGCTGCCGGGATTATAGTATCCAACCACGGCGGACGTGTGCTCGACCAGTGTCCTTCCACAGCCGAGGTACTTCCCGAGATAGCCGACGCGGTAGGCGGTGATATGATGGTGCTCGTTGACGGCGGCATCCGTTCGGGAGTTGACGTATTAAAGGCGCTCGCACTAGGAGCCGATGCCGTACTTATCGCGCGCCCCTTTGTAGGTGCCGTATACGGCGGTGCCGAAGCAGGTGTCAAGCTCTATGCCGAGAAGATCGGCGCAGAACTTGCCGATGCAATGCGGATGTGCGGGGCTGCATCGCTTGCTGACATCACTTCAAGTATGGTAAGATGAAACTATGAAACAGTGGGGACGGTTCTAAATGTTTCAAATGAAACAAAAAGGACCGTCCCCAATGTTTCAAATGAAACAAAAAGGACCGTCCCCAATGTTTCAGAACGAATTGTATGAATATGCCCAAAAGCTTTGCGAGGATGCCGCCGAAGAAGACGGCGTTCTTGAAGTGTTCTGGGAG
Organism: Lachnospiraceae bacterium; assembly: GCA_017432845.1. Classification (GTDB taxonomy): domain Bacteria; phylum Bacillota; class Clostridia; order Lachnospirales; family Lachnospiraceae; genus UBA2868. Next base: position 7,042 of record JAFRIL010000264.1, read on the forward strand.
CGTATAAGTAAATATCCCGAGCTGATCAAAGAGTTCGACTATTACAGGAAAAATAAAGATTTTCTCTGTGAACTTGTTGTTGAGGGAATAACGGTCGCAGACATCCTGGTATGGCAGATCGACCGCTTCAAGGCCGCCCTTGACGAGGGCAAGTTTGCGCTTAAATATAACGGCGCCCACATGGTGCTTGCCGCATTCTACACGATGGCGGACGTTATTGACGATCCGTCAAGGTTCACATCCAGATTCTCCTCCGAGACGGGCAGTGATTACGAGGGTAAGACTGCCTGCGTTGACAAATCTTGAAATTTTCTGAATATTTTTCTTGCTATCCCAAATAAAATATTGTATATTAGCGAATGTTTCGAAGAAGAGAGATGAGACTTTTCTTCTATAATAAGATGAGGCATGGAGGAGTACAGATGGCAAAGTATCTTGTCATTGTGGAATCACCCGCAAAAGTTAAAACGATAAAAAAGTTTCTGGGCCCCAATTATGAAGTCATGGCATCGATGGGTCATGTCAGGGACCTTCCCAAGAGCCAGATAGGTGTCAGCCCGGAAAATGATTTTGACCCCAAGTACATCACGATAAGGGGTAAAGGCGACCTGATCGCAAGCCTTCGCAAAGAAGCGAAGAAGGCCGAAAAAATTTATCTCGCGACAGACCCGGACCGCGAGGGAGAGGCGATCAGCTGGCATCTGTTATTTGCACTTAAGCTTGAAGACAAGAAAGTATACAGGATCACGTTCAACGAGATCACCAAGAATGCTGTAAAGGAATCATTAAAGCACCCGCGCGAGATCGACATGGGACTGGTGGATGCCCAGCAGGCGCGCCGCGTTCTCGACCGTATGGTAGGATACGGGATCTCACCGGTCCTGTGGGCCAAGGTCAAGAGACTCTTTTAAGACCGCTTTATCGGCGGAAATTTCCATTTCATCTTCAGATTTATTGAGTACAATTCTTTGCTGGACGACGGTGATGATGTTAGTCAAAAGAT
>JAFRIL010000265.1 GCA_017432845.1 Lachnospiraceae bacterium
CTGTCTCAGTCTCAGTCCCCCTGTCTCAGTCTCAGTCCCACCGTCTCAGTCTTAAACCGGCTTCAGGGTACGTACAGCGTTGATCACAGCAAGGATCATAACACCGACATCCGCGAACACTGCCAGCCACATGTTGGTAAGTCCGAATGCGGACAGGATCAGTACGATAACCTTGATACCTATCGCAAAGTAAATATTCTCATAGGCGATCCTCATGCACTTCTTTCCGATCCTGACCACCTTTACGATACCCATCGGATCGTCATCCATTATGACTACATCGGCCGCCTCGATCGCGGCGTCGCTTCCGAGCGCACCCATGGCGATACCTACGTCGGCACGTGTCAGGACCGGCGCATCGTTTATGCCGTCTCCGACAAATGCGACTTCATGTCGTCCCTTTGTGCTGCCATCCAGCATGGATTCCACGATACCGACCTTATCCTGCGGAAGAAGCTCTGCGCAAAAATCACTTATCCCGAGTGTTTCGGCAACCTTTTCGGCAACTTCTCCCGCGTCCCCGGTGAGCATCACGGTATTGCGGACTCCCAAATTATGTAAACCGCTTATCGCATCCTTTGATGTCTCTTTTATAATGTCGGAGATGTGGATATGTCCGGCGTACTGCCCGTCGACAGCGATATGTACTATGGTCCCTCCGTCATGGCAGGTTACGGGGGTGATCCCGTTATCGTTCATGAGCTTGTCATTTCCCGCAAGCACCCTGCTTCCGGAAACTATAGCCGATACACCGCGTCCCGGGATCTCGGACACATCAGATATCTCATTCTTATCTATTTCAAGTGCATAGGCATTTACTATCGAGCGGCTGATCGGATGGGTGCTGTAGCTTTCCGCATATGCCGCAAACTTCAATATCTGCTGGTCGGAGAACTTCTGCTTATGTATCGATGTGACCTCAAACACGCCTTTCGTAAGTGTTCCCGTCTTATCAAATACAACCGTGCCTACCTTTGATAGTGCCTCAAGATAGTTGGAGCCTTTGACAAGTATGCCGGCCTTTGATGCTCCGCCTATTCCCGCAAAGAATCCGAGAGGTATGGATATCACCATTGCGCACGGACAGCTGATTACGAGAAATGTCAGCGCACGATATACAAAGTCAGCAAATCCTGCCGGATTACCGCATATCAGATTTATGATCGGCGGTATGATCGCAACAAGCAATGCCATGATACATACGGCCGGCGTATATACTCTTGCAAATCTCGTGATGAAGTTCTCGGACCGTGATTTTTGCGAACTCGCATTCTCCACAAGTTCAAGTATCTTTGTTACCGTGGATTCAGCGAATGGCTTTGTCGTCCGGAAGCGGATAACCCCGCTTAAGTTGATCGTTCCGCTTATGACCTCATCCCCGGCATGCACCGATCTGGGCACGGCCTCGCCGGTAAGGGCTGTCGTATCAACCGTTGAATCACCGTCCGTGACAATACCGTCGATCGGGATCCTCTCACCCGGCGATACTACAAGAATGCTTCCGGCACTCACCTCTTCGGGATCGACAGAAGTTATGATCTCTTTACCGTTCTCCTCGGTCACAAGGTTTGCGACATCGGGTCTTATATCCATGAGCGCAGCGATGCTCTTGCGGCTCTTTCCCACGGCGATATTCTGGAACAGTTCCCCTATCTGGTAAAAGAGCATGACGGCAACAGCTTCACGGTATTCGCCAAGTATCATCGAACCGATCGTTGCAACCGCCATCAGGAAGTTCTCATCCATGACCTGCCCGTGAACTATACCCTTGAATGCCTTCTTTAATATGTCATGTCCGATCACGAAGTAAGGGATCAGATACAATACAAAGGATATGATCTTTGCATAAGGGACCGCCTGGTATTCAGGCTCTAATGATTCGATAAACGGCTCTGTGACCGCAAGCACGATCAGCATCACAGCCGTTGCAATTATCCTGTATAATATCTTCTTCTGTTTTTTCGTCATAATGAATCTCCGAGTGAAACACCGGGGACGGTCCTTTTTGTTTCAAATGAAACATTTAGGACCGTCCCCATTGTTTCATTAAATGTATATTTCGCAGTCGTCTTCGACCTTCTTGCAGTTCTTGCGAACTTCCTTCATAACATCAAGTTCCTCGTGTCCCTTGATGCCTTCCTCAAATTCAACATGCATCTTCAGTGCCATGAAATTAACCGATGCGTCCTTGACGCCCTTTGTATCCTTTGCTGCCTGTTCCATCTTGTTTGCGCAGTTTGCACAGTCGACTTCGATACTGTATGTCTTTGCCATTTCCTATCTCCTTATAATGTTTGGATGTTTTTGGTTTTCACGTATGAGCATTTGTTCATGTGTTAATCTTATTATACATCCGTTCCATATCATGTCAACCCCTTTTTTTCCATAATCTCATCAGACAATAAAACGGGAACGGAAGAACCGTCCCCGGATGCAGCAAAATACAGATCGGTTTTCATCCCAAAAACTTTGAGACAAAGGAACCGTCCCTCTGTCTCAAAAATCTATTTGGTGGAGGGATTGGGAAGGCCGAGCCTGTCGCAGACGATATCGATCTGCGCGACAAGTTCGTCATCGGTAAGGACCGTGACCCTTCCCTCGTCATACTGCTCGTCGACCCACTCTTTGAGTGTGGTGATCAGCGGATCGTTCTTCTGATAGTGATCTGCTTCCTTGAGCTTATAGTATGTGTTGATCCAGTGTGCGATGCCCGCAAGTCCCGATGTGTTTGAAACGGCGCACAGCACCGGACGGTTCAGGAATTTGTCTGTATCAAATATGTTGTAGATCTCTTCATTCTTCAGCAGTCCGTCGGCGTGAATGCCCGCACGGGTAACGTTGAAGTTTTTGCCGACGAACGGAGTCCTCGGAGGGATCTGATAAC
>JAFRIL010000266.1 GCA_017432845.1 Lachnospiraceae bacterium
GCGAAGATCGAACCCATCATGCAGACGTTAGCGCCTGCTGCTATCGCCTTGGTCATATCGCCCGAGTACTTGATACCTCCGTCGGCGATGATGGGGATGCCGCTCTTTTTTGCAACATCGTAGCAGTCCATGATGGCCGATATCTGCGGAACACCGATACCTGCAACGATCCTCGTCGTACATATGGATCCGGGGCCGATACCTACCTTTACGGCATCACATCCGGCATCGATAAGAGCCTTTGTGCCCTCGCCCGTTGCAACGCTTCCGCCGATCAGCTGAAGATCGGGATATGCATCCTTTATCATGCGCGCGCATTTAAGGACGTTTTCCGAATGCCCGTGTGCACTGTCAAGAACCACAACGTCAACCTTGGCATTTACCAAAGCCTCTACTCTTTCAAGCACATTTGCGGTAATACCGACACCAGCACCGCACAGAAGGCGGCCCTGCTCATCCTTGGCGGAGTTGGGGTACTTGATCTGTTTTTCTATATCCTTGATGGTGATAAGACCCTTGAGGTTAAAGTTATCATCAACGATCGGAAGCTTTTCCTTGCGTGCCTTTGCGAGGATCTTCTTGGCCTCCTCAAGCGTCGTGCCCTCTTTGGCGGTAACAAGGTTCTCGCTCGTCATGCAGTCCCTTATCTTCTGGGTAAAATCGGTCTCAAACTTCAGATCACGGTTTGTTATGATGCCGACAAGCTTGCCGCCTTCTGTTATCGGAACGCCGGAGATCCTGTACTTGGCCATAAGATCGTCGGCGTCCTGAAGTGTATGTTCGGGAGAGAGCGAGAACGGATCGGTAATGACTCCGTTTTCGGAACGTTTAACCTTATCGACCTCATCGGCCTGTTCTTCGATACTCATGTTCTTGTGAATGATACCGATACCGCCCTGGCGCGCCATGGCAATAGCCATCCGATGTTCGGTGACCGTATCCATTCCCGCACTCATCATCGGGATATTGAGCATGATGCTCTTTGTCAGATACGTTGTCACGTCAACATCATTCCCGACAACATTTGAATAACCGGGTATCAGCAGCACGTCATCAAAGGTTATGCCTTCCGAAATGATCTGTCCCATCTTGTTCCTCCTTTAGAATTCCATTATCTTACGCGGGAATACATTTTTTATAGCCCGCAGCATCTCACCGTCAGGTTCTATATCAACAAGCACAAGGCCTTCATTGCCGCCCTCATATACTATGGAGTATCTCTTCGCATCGGGCTCGCCGGATGTGAAATCGTATGATTTTACCCCCCGCGCCCTGTAAGAATCCAGTTCGTGAGAGGTTACGGGTGCCATTATCTGCATGCGGTTAAGATCGACGGTATAGACGTGCTTGCGCTTCTCCTTGGACATGATCTTGTCTATGGTGATATCCCTGTCGATGTACAGATACTCATATTCAATATCAAACATGGGAATAACAAAATACGCGACCGCGGCAAAGATAAGAGCTCCGATAATGAAAACAAAATTGCCGAGCATCGCGATTAGAAGACAGACGGTTGCGATCGCATATAACAGTATCCGTCCCGGTCCGAGGAAGGGACTTGTGCGTCTTTTGACCAAAACCTCAACATATGTATCATTCATTACATACACCAATCCTTTCATACATAATAATATCGACGGCAGGATCGTGCAATAGTAAGAATTGCCTATTTTTCATTCTGCGACGACAAGTGTTTTGGTATCATTTTCCTTTACCACCCGGTAGAGCGTTCCGGGCTGCAAAGGGGTGTGGTCCGCTGTCAGTTCGGCGCTCTCATTCCAGTCGCCGGGGTATGCAGCAGCGGCGTTATCGGCCACATACACATAGGCCTCAAGGTGATCGTCGATATAACTTAACAGTTCTCCCTCAGCGATCGCGGGCGTATTGACCACGCAGTCTATCGGCTGGGGAACCGCAGAATAAATAAGAAACTGGGTGTAAGGATCCCACTGATCGGCTATAAGCGTAAGCCTTGCGCTGCCGTCGTGGGGAAGGTCAAGGCCGGCGATCCCGGATGCAGCCCACTCTTTGTCGGCTGCCTCGGCGGTCTCCTTGTAGTTTTGCTCGTAGTTTTCCCTGTAATTTGCCGGCACCAGGTACTCCGCCATGTCCGCATAAGGAAGCAGGACAACGAAAACGGCAAGGGATACGTACAGTGCGGTATTGGCGCCGCTTATGCGGTCATTGCATGCCATCCCAATCAGGCTGCACGCATAGAGCATAAAGGCTCCGCCCAGATACTGCGTGATATACCTGTCAAACTCCATGAGCCCGTGCGCTTCCCACTCATCAAATATAAACAGATACATCCCCAGATGCGCGGCCGCAAAAATGACCAATCCCGCCATCACCACCACAATTGAGACAGAGGGACGGAGGTTTTGTCTCAACTCTTTTGAGACAGGGGGACGGAGGTTTTGTCTCAACTTCTGTCCCTTGGTCTCGCTCCGTTGTATAAAGAACACGATAAAAATAAACAGCACGAGCACAAACGCCGTGACCCCCATACGGTTTCCGGTCAGCGGAACGGTGAAGAAATGCCTGATATAATTCAGCGTAACTTCCCGTGTATACGGAGGAAAAGCAAACGCTCCGCCCTTAACCCCGGCCTTCACACGGTTCGACAGATACCCGTTATTCCACGATCTTCTAAGAAACCATTGCCAGCTGAGAAACGCTCCA
>JAFRIL010000025.1 GCA_017432845.1 Lachnospiraceae bacterium
ACAAAGCAACCGTCCCCCTGTCTCAGTCTCTGTCCCCCTGTCTCAGTCTCTGTCTCCAAGGTTTGTATTGACATAGTTGTAACGGTGGAGTAGACTACTCGGAGAAAGCAAAGGCGCTTTGGGAATTCCCGAAGTGCCTTTTTCTTTTGCGAAAGTGTTGCGAGGAAAGTAACAATATGTCAGATGACAGGATCCATGAAGAATGCGGAGTGTTCGGGATATTCGGACGCGACAATATCAATGCGGCCCGGTATATATATTACGGACTGACTGCTCTGCAGCACAGGGGACAGGAAAGTGCGGGCATGGCGGTGTGCGATACGTGCGGTCCGATAGGAAATATCAGTGCCCATAAGGATATGGGTCTGGTGAACGAGGTATTTTCCAAAGAAAAGCTGAAGAAGCTCGTGGGCAACATCGGGGTCGGCCATGTACGGTATTCAACTACCGGAGGCAGCACCAAAGAGAATGCCCAGCCCGTGTTCATAAACTATGCAAAAGGAACGATCGCCCTTGCCCATAACGGGAATATCATCAATACGGATGAGATAAGGGATGAGCTCATAAGCGAAGGCGCGGTGTTTGCCGGAACGTCGGATTCCGAAGTGATAGCATACAGGATAGCAAAAGAGAGGATGAGCACTTCGTCGATCGAGGAGGCATCCGAGAATGTCGCCAAGCTCCTTAAGGGCGGTTTCGCATTGCTGATACTCAGTCCCCGAAAACTCATATGCATAAGGGATCCGTGGGGATTAAAACCGTTGTGCCTCGGAAATATCGGAAATATCACGGTCTGCGCTTCGGAAAGCAGCGCGCTTAACGCGATAGGTGCTGATTATGTAAGGGACGTATCTCCGGGAGAGATGGTCATCGTAACGGATAAAGGTGTAGAGTCAAAACAGATCCTTCACTCGGGAATTAAAGCGCACTGCGCGTTTGAATATATTTATTTTGCGCGGCTTGACTCCAAGATGGACGGGATCGGCATATACCAGGCACGGATCCGTGGGGGAAGAGCCCTTGCCGAACGATATCCGGCAGAAGCGGATGTGGTAACGGGCGTGCCTGACTCGGGTCTTACCGCAGCAGCCGGATATGCCATGCAGTCGGGGATACCGTTTGAGCTGGCATTTGCCAGAAACAGTTATGTCGGGCGAACGTTCATCAAACCATCGCAGGAAGAGCGGACAAGCTCCGTCGCCATTAAACTTCGGGTAATAGAAGATGTCGTGAAGGGAAAGCGGATCGTACTTACCGATGACTCGATCGTGCGCGGCACAACGCTCGCCAATATCATAAAGGAAATGAGAAAGTTCGGGGCAAAGGCCGTACATGTCCGTATATCCTCCCCGCCTTTTTTGTATCCGTGTTATTACGGGACCGATGTTCCGGACAATTCAGAACTGATAGCGAGCGGCTCCACAAAGGAGGAGATCAGGCAGAGGATAGGAGCGGATTCTCTTGAATATCTTCATATAGAAGACCTTGATGTGATGACGGATCATCTTCCGCTTTGCAAAGCCTGCTTTGACGGAAAATATCCGGTAAGAGCCACGGACTGACCGATTGCTGATGCAAGGAGTGTTAAAAGATTGGACAATAAAGAATTCATGAAACAAAACTGCGACAGAAAACTGGTACTCGAGGACGGAAGCGTTTACGAAGGATACGGCTTCGGAAGCATGGAGGACAGGTATGTTGAGCTTGTGTTCAACACATCCATGGTCGGATACCAGGAGATACTGACCGACAGGTCCTACACCGACCAGGCCGTCGTCATGACATATCCGGTCATAGGAAATTACGGGATATGCGAAGGTGACGAAGAGTCGGATTCTCCCGGGATATCCGGACTTGTCGTAAGGCAGTTCTGTGATCAGCCGTCAAATTTCAGATGCAGCATGACCATCAACGAATTCATGAAAAATCACGGGATAGCAGGTATCTGTGGCGTTGACACAAGGCAGATAACCAGGCAGATACGAAACATCGGAAGCTGTAAGGCTCTCTTCACATCGGCGGATAACGATACGGGATCGGCCATGCGATCGCTTGCCGCATATGTACCCGCAACAGACCAGGTACTTAGGGCAGGTACGAAAGAGACAGTAAAAATCGCACCTCAGACTTTACCGGTATCCCCCCATCCCGTTGTCGTGATCGACTGCGGTATCAAAAAGAACATTTTGAGGATGCTCTCCAAGCGGGGATTTTCGCTTGTTGTGGTACCGCCCGATACACCGGCAGAGACTGTCATGGAATATGATCCGTGTGGTGTATTTATTTCAAACGGCCCGGGAAATCCCGAAGACTGCAAATCCACAATAGAGACGATAAGGCGTCTTCGCGGGCGTCTCCCGATATTCGGCATATGTCTCGGACACCAGATGATATGCCTTGCATACGGGGCAAAGACATATAAGCTCAAGTTCGGACACAGGGGCGGTAACCATCCGGTCAGAAATATTACCACTGATAAGATAGAGATAACATCGCAAAATCATTCCTATGCGGTTGTGCCTGAAAGCATAGAAGGAACAGGCCTTACGGTCACGCATGTAAATCTCCTCGATGATACGGTTGAGGGTGTTGAATGCAAAAAGGATATGCTGTTTTCAGTCCAGTACCATCCGGAGAGTGCACCCGGACCGTGTGACAGCGAGTATCTGTTCGACAGTTTTGCGGCTCTTATCGCCGAACACGAAGAGGGGAGGCGGGAGCATGCCTAAAAGAGAAGACATCAAAAAGATACTTGTTATCGGATCAGGCCCCATAGTCATAGTCCAGGCGGCGGAATTTGACTACGCCGGTACACAGGCGTGTCTGGCACTTCGTGAGGAAGGATACGAGGTAGTACTGTGCAACTCGAATCCCGCAACGATAATGACGGATGAGGTCATTGCCGACAAAGTATACATGGAGCCGCTTACTCTGGAGTTTGTGGCAAAGATAATCCGTATGGAGCGGCCTGATGCTATCCTTGCGGGTATCGGCGGACAAACGGGATTAAACATTGCCGTAGCCCTGGAAAAGAAGGGAGTACTTGATGAGTGCGATGTAAAGCTTCTCGGGACAGGGACAAGGAGCATAGAGCTTGCGGAGGACCGGGAGAAGTTCAAGGAACTGTGCGAGAGTATAGGTGAGCCGGTCCTTCCGTCACTTATTGCCGAGTCTGTCGAAGAAGGACTTGAAGCTGCGCGGACCATCGGATACCCGGTAGTGCTTCGGCCTGCATATACACTTGGCGGAACAGGAGGCGGGTTTGCCGATGATGAGAACGAATGCCGCAGCATATTAAAGAACGCGATCGCACTTTCACCTGTTCACCAGGTTCTCGTTGAAAAGAGCGTAAAAGGATATAAGGAGATCGAATATGAGGTCATAAGGGATGCAAACGATACCGCCCTTACCGTCTGTAACATGGAAAACATAGATCCCGTCGGGATACATACAGGGGATTCCATAGTCGTTTGCCCCTCACAGACGCTTGCAAATAAGGAATACCAGATGCTGAGAAGTTCAGCACTTAAGATCATCCGTGCGCTCAAAGTGGAGGGAGGCTGTAACGTCCAGTTTGCGCTCGATCCGAAGTCATTTGATTATTATCTGATCGAGGTAAATCCCCGGGTATCAAGATCCTCGGCACTTGCATCCAAGGCAAGCGGATATCCGATAGCAAGAGTGTCGGCCAAGATCGCAGTGGGAATGCACCTTGAAGAGATAAGACTTGCCAATACCGTCGCGGCCTTTGAGCCTTCAATGGACTATGTCGTAACGAAGATGCCAAGATTCCCGTTTGACAAGTTCTCCGATGCCAGCAACAGCCTCGGTACACAGATGAAGGCTACCGGAGAGGTCATGAGCGTGGGCCGGACGATAGAAGAAAGCCTTCTGAAGGCGGTAAGAAGTCTTGAAGCCGGTGCATTCCACCTTCATATCGCAAAGTTTGACAATACGTCCAAGAATGAGCTGGAACAGTACATCAGCATCGGCACGGATGACAGGATATATGCAATTGCACAGCTTCTGCGCCTTGGCGAGGATGTCGATGCGATATGCAAGCTGTCCGGAATAGACAGTTTCTTTATCAACAAGTTCAAGAACATAGTTGATATGGAGTCTAAGCTTTCCGGCAAACCGGGAGATATCCCGGCGCTTTACGAAGCTAAGCGTATGGGATTTTCCGATAAGGAGATTGCCGCCCTGTGGAACAAAAGTGCCCACGATATATTCGATATGAGAAAGCAAAACGGCATCATGCCTGTATATAAGATGATCGACACCTGCGCGTCTGAGTTTAGGTCGTATGTACCGTATTTCTACTCCACTTACGAGTCCGAAAATGAATCGGAGATCTCGGACAAAAAGAAGATAATAGTCCTTGGCTCCGGACCGATCCGGATAGGCCAGGGGGTCGAATTTGACTATTCGACCGTTCATGCGGTAATGACGATCCGCAAACTCGGATATGAGGCGATCATAATCAACAACAATCCCGAGACTGTTTCAACAGATTATACGACGAGTGACAAACTCTATTTTGAGCCGCTGTGTGTGGAAGACGTAGTTAATATCATAGAGATGGAAAAGCCCGAAGGAGTGATCGCGATACTCGGGGGACAGACAGCCATCAATCTGGCACAGCCGCTTCTTGAATACGGAGTTACCATCATAGGAACAGACTGCGATGCCATAGACAGGGCGGAAAACAGGGATGCTTTCGAGCATGTCCTTCTGGGGCTTAATATCCCGCAGCCTAAGGGCGTTGCCGTAACCTGCGTGGAGGACGGGATAAATGCCGCAAAGGATATAGGGTATCCCGTGCTTGTACGTCCGAGCTTTGTGCTCGGAGGCCGGGCGATGCAGATCGTGTCCAAGGAAGAGGAGATGAGGCATTATCTGAAGACGGCCGTGGAGATAGATGAGGACAAGCCCGTTCTGGTCGATAAGTACATCAAAGGCAAGGAAGTGGAAGTGGATGCGGTATGCGACGGTACAAACGTATTTGTACCCGGCATCATGGAACTGGTGGAGCGGACCGGAGTTCATTCCGGCGACTCCATAAGTGTGTATCCGCCATTCTCTCTGCCGGACCACGTCAAGGGAACGATACTCGAATACACCAAGAAGCTTGGCATCGGCATAGGTATCGTCGGACTGTTTAACATACAGTTTATCGTGGACGATGATGAGAATGTCTATATCATCGAAGTAAATCCCAGGTCGTCAAGGACAGTTCCGTTCCTGTCGAAGGCGACCGGTTATCCTCTTGCCGATATCGCGACCAAGTGCATACTGGGCATATCGCTTCGGGAACAGGGGATATTTACGATCTATCCGGAAGAAAAAAAGCGCTGGTGCGTCAAGGTCCCGGCGTTCTCGTTTGCAAAGCTGACCGGCATGGATTCCTATCTGTCACCCGAGATGAAATCGACCGGTGAGGCGATAGGCTATGATGACAAGCTTCATCGTGCGATGTTTAAAGCACTCGTTGCATCTGGTATCAAACTGCGCAATTACGGCACGGTCATAGTTTCGCTTGCCGATGAGGACAAGCTTGAGGGAATGCCGCTTATCAAACGATTTTACGATATGGGATTTAATATCGAGGCAACCAGCCTTACCGGAGAGTATCTGAACAACTACGGCGTCAAGACGCGTATACGCAGGAAGCTCAGCGAAGGAAGCGAGGAGATACTCGATGCGATAAGATCCGGAAATGTCGCGTATGTGATAAACAGCCGTGCGGTGCTGTCCGGAGTGCATTACGTGGACGGCGCGGCGATAAGGCGCTGTGCGATAGAAAACAACGTGACGATCTTCACATCCCTTGATACCGTAAGGGTTTTGCTTGATGTTCTCGAGGAGCAGACCATAAAGGTATCGACAATATTCTAAACAGGTATGATTAAATCGCGAAAATCATATTGACAACTTGAGTGAATACGTTTATAGTATCGAACCATAAAGAGCAAGGGCGCTTTGGATGATTCCAAGGCGCTCTTTCTTTATTGAGAAAAAAGGAGGAGACTGTAATGGAGAAAAACATCCCGGAACTGTTCGGAAGCAGCGTGTTTTCAGATAAGATCATGAGGGACAAGCTTCCAAAGGACATGTACAAGGCACTGAGGAAGACTATTGACAATAATACCCATCTGGAGCTTGACGTTGCCAACGCGGTGGCTGTGGCCATGAAGGAATGGGCAGTCGAAAACGGTGCGACCCATTTCACTCACTGGTTCCAGCCGATGACAGGTTACACGGCGGAAAAACATGACAGCTTCATATGCCCGGTAGAGCGTGGCGAAGTCATCATGGATTTTTCGGGGAAAGAACTCGTAAAGGGTGAGCCCGATGCTTCAAGCTTTCCTTCGGGAGGAATAAGGGCAACATTCGAGGCAAGAGGTTATACGGCATGGGATCCTACAAGCCCGGCTTTCATCAAGGACGGAACACTTTACATACCGACAGCGTTTTGTTCATACAGTGGTGAAGCCCTTGACAAGAAGACACCACTCCTTCGTTCGATGGATGCGATAAGCCGTGAGGCGGTCAAGGTATTAAAGCTGCTTGGCAAGGAAGAAATCACAAACGTTCTGACAACGGTCGGACCTGAGCAGGAATACTTCCTCATAGATATTGAGGATTACAAGAAGAGAAAGGATCTGATCTTTACGGGAAGGACACTTCTTGGCGCACCGGCACCAAAGGGCCAGGAGATGGATGATCACTATTTCGGAAACCTCCGTTCAAGAGTAGCGGCATTCATGCATGATCTTGACGAGGAACTCTGGAAGCTCGGCATTCCGGCCAAGACAAAGCATAACGAGGTGGCTCCCTGCCAGCATGAGCTTGCTCCGGTATTTGATACGACAAACGTGGCTGTCGATCACAACCAGCTGACGATGGAGATAATGAAGAGAGTCGCCGAGAAGCACGGATATGCCTGCCTTCTTCATGAAAAACCCTTTGCGGGGATCAACGGATCCGGTAAGCATAACAACTGGTCGCTTACAACAAACACCGGTGAGAACCTTCTTAATCCCGGCAAGACCCCCGGTGAGAATACACAGTTCCTGCTGTTCTTATCGGCAGTAATCCAGGCGGTTGATGATTATGCGGATCTGCTCCGGCTCTCCGTTGCAAGCGCAGGTAACGATCACAGGCTCGGCGCA
>JAFRIL010000026.1 GCA_017432845.1 Lachnospiraceae bacterium
ATCACGCATTCCGGAGGTCTCGATGCCTTCTACACATACTCTTGCTCCAAAGGTTCCTGCCATATCCGTAAAGTTATTCAAAAGCCGTTTTTCTCTTTCATCCTCTTCTATCTGACGCACAAAGCTCCTGTCGATCTTGATCGTATCAAATGGCAGTTCCTTAACCAGTCCGACCGATGAGAAACCTGTTCCGAAGTCGTCCAGCGCAACCCGTACTCCGCCTGCACGCAACGTTACGATCACATTTCTTAACAGATCCATATCCAGCAGCCGGCATCGTTCCGTTATCTCAAGACACACATTCTCGGGTGAAAATCCGGCCTTTCTTATCGTGTTCCATACCACGTCCGTAAAATCAGCCTTTTCAAGCTGCGCATAGGACAGATTGACATTGATAACAAAATCAGGAATAAACTCTGTCAGCCTCCTGGCATCCGAAAGTGCTGTTTCAAGCACCCACTCTCCAAGAACGGGAAACAACGGATCCGTTTCAAGAAAAGGTATGAAAGAATCCGGAGGTACAACCCCGTATTTATCATTTTTCCATCGAAGAAGAGCCTCGGCTCCGATCAGTTTTTCTGTCGCGGCGTCTACCACGGGCTGATACAGGAGATAGAATCCCTCATAATCCTTTGAAATCGATGAACGTATGGCATGTAACCTCTCCATATCCTTTCGGTTATCGTCATTAAGTTCGTTATCAAACATCACAAGATCCCCATGCTTATGTATCTTGGATTCTTCATAAGCATAATCAAGACAGGAGTATATCGTCTGCTCGTCAACATCAAAATCAGTCAGGCTGATCATGCCGGCATTGAGTTCCAGCATGATATCCATATCATCTATCTTTATACCGCTACGGAAATGAGTTCGGATCTCCTCATAGTTTTCTTTAAGCGCTTCTTCACTCAGTGTCATTGATATGATACCGAAGCAGGAACCGTCGAGCCGGTATGTACCTCCCCGGTTCGACACATTGTCCATCAGATATCTGCCGAAGTGCTGAAGTATCTTGTTTCCGACCTGATATCCGTATATCTCATTTATCTCTGTCAGTTTCGCGATACCGGCCATGCCGATGCGTACAGGGGTTTTGTTCTGAATGTGATTATTCAGATCATAAAAGAATCCAAATTGATTCCGCAGCCCCGTCAGTGTATCAATGTGACTCTGTTGGCTGTGTATCCTGATCGCACCGCCGAAGTATTCGGGATTGCCATGTTCATCAGTCACAACAAGTCCCCTGCATGTACATATGTCATAATTGCCATCAGGTCGCTTCGCGCGATACTGCATGTCATGTCCTGTTTGTTCACCCTTGAAAATGGCATCTATCCCCTTACGATAAACCTGCCTGTCCTCAGGGTGGATATATTCTTCCCAGATTAAGCCCGCAGCATACATATACTCCGATGGCAATCTGAAAGCGTCCACCAGTTCCTTTGACCAGCGGGAATAGTCGTACCTCATATCGCAGAGGAAAACATGCATGTTATCAGCTGTTATAGAAAATGCATCAAAAAGTGAATCCAGCCGTTTTTTTGCTTCCTGCGTTATCTTCTGTTCATACATGGGCATTTCCTCCTACTGCGGAATGATGATCCCGCCAAAATACTCCGGGTCGCCGTTACTGTCACTCAGGACGAAGCCTCTTGTCCGGAGCAGAATATAGCTCCCGTCAGCCTTACGCGCGCGGTAGCAGATTGGACGAACCTCGGCATTACCGCACAGAACGGCCTCCACGGCTTTCTTATACGTTTCCATATCATCGGGATGAACGTAGTCTATCCATATATTTTCTGCATGATACATATATTCGGCATCAAGGTTGAAATCATCAACGAGTGAAAGAGACCACCTCGAAAAATCATATCTCATGTCATTAAGAAAGACATATCCACTTCCGGCAACAGTAACCAGAGCACCAAACATACCGTCAAGCAGCCTCTTCCTCTCATCCGGTATCTTTTTTTGAATCTTTTCCATATCTGCAAAGCTGTTTACGATGTGATAGGACTTCAGTTCCTTCTTGTTCTCGTACATCTGTTGATCTGCCCGTTTGTAAACAGAATCAAAGTTCATATCACTTTCCTGCTCGAACACTGCAAGACCGCTTGCCACCACGGGTCCCGATCTTGACCTTTTGTTTGCTATAGATTCATCAATTACCATCCTATGCAGGCTCTCACGGTTATCATAGTCTTCACCCGAAAGGATCACTACGAACTCATCTCCGCCTACCCTGAACACAGGACTGTGCTTAAATACTCCGCAGATCATACGGCTTGTTCTCTGGATGACCTCATCTCCAAAGCTGTGTCCTCTTGTGTCATTGGTCAGTTTAAGATCATTGACATCGCACATCACGACACCAAAGGGTTCCACCGCTCTTCCTGACCTTATATCTTCATCAAGGGATTCCACCATCTCCCTGAATGCGTTTTTGTTCCGTATCCCTGTAAGATCATCCAGTCTTGCCATGCGTTTGGCTGACTGGAGATCCTTTTCCTGTGCAATCTTATCCTGTATCTCCGACTCAATATTTTCCAGGCAGCATATGATATGCTTTCCATCTCCACACATGATCTCAATATGTCTGACATGCTCGATCCGTCCGTTTACTAACAACCGGTATACAGTTGAGTACGAACGTTTTTTAGACAGGCGCTTCAACATGGCTTCCTTTTCATGGATCCCGATCGCAAGCTGAATATCATCCGGATAGGTGCATTTTTCAGCAAACTTCTGATTGTCTGCAAAAAAGTCATCACCCTTAATCGGTATTCCCATCTTGTCAAACATATCGGCATGAACGATCTCCTCATAATGCCCTGTCTCAATATCAACATAGTAGAGGCTGTCAAAATGCTTTGCCAGCGCATCACCTATCTCGCGGAGTGCCTCACGGTTATCACTCATATGCTCTTCTCCTTCTTATCATCCGTTCCTATAAATTTCTCTGCATCCATCGTCTGTTGTCTTAATGTTGTCGTGAAATTTTAAGATGTCTATTTACTATCGGTGCTCGGAATTACAAAACAGATGCCATATAATACGGAAGGTATATAATCTCCCCTTCTCTTTTCACATCGCCATCATGAAGAACATATTGCAGCCCCACTCGATTGGAGAACTTGGACTTGAAGTTTCGCAGTGATTTTATCGCGAAGTTCTTCCCTGACTTTGCTTCTATCGGAACAACTTTTCTGTCCTTTCTTATCATAAAATCAATCTCCATCACCGGCTTTCCACTATCACTGTATTCCACATAAAACAGGATCTTATGACCGTTACTTCTGAGACACTGTGCAACAACATTTTCAACAAACATACCCTCGTTGATATGAAGCTTATCAGTAAGAATTGCCTTGTAA
>JAFRIL010000267.1 GCA_017432845.1 Lachnospiraceae bacterium
AGCATCCTCTTGTCGTATGCGCTCATCCTCGTTATGAACTCGGCCTTATTGAGAAAATCCACAAAGCTTTTCGATGACAGGAGCATTTCGATCTTTGACGACTCCCCGTGTTCATATACGAACTTGATCCTTTTCTTCATCGTCTCATACTGGGTGTCGGCGATGTGTTTTGCCTCTTCAAGTTCAGTCTCCGTCGTCTGTATCTCGAATTCCTTATCGGTAATGAGGCGGTTTAAGTCATCGATCTTTTTATTGATGGCATCAAGCTGTCCGTCCAGCTCCTGTATGTAATTCTCGAGATCATTTTTGCTCGTTTCAAGGTCCGCAAGAAGTGATTTTACGTCAGTCAGGTTATTCTTTAAAGCCTTCTTCTCTTCTTCGGCCTGTTTCTTCGATTCTTCGCTCTGTTTGATCTTATCGTGCGTAAGTGTGGCTGCATGCACAAATAGCGGCACATGTGCCGCTAATACATAAAATACCATCATCAATACGATAAAACGCGCTCCCCGTTGGCGAATCATTACCGTCCCCTTCTGATAATAAATGCAGCTGCGATCAAACTTTCAAATGTCTTCTTACCGTTATCAGGCTTCCCAGAAATCCTATACCGACACCCAGTATCAGCGATATCGGAACCAGATTCCTGAACAGGTCCTCAACGCTCATGAACTTCAGCATGTCTGATAGTACCGAAAAGTTTTCATTCGCATATTCCATCATCAGTTTGTATAGGTAATAGATCGCTACCAGCGGAAGAGCCGATCCGATCAGTCCGATCAGGATCCCTTCTATAACAAACGGTGATCTTACGACAAAATCCTTCGCCCCGATCAGCCTCATGATGCCGATCTCTTCGCGTCTTACGGAAATACCCATTGCGACCGTATTGCTGATGAGGAACACCGAAACGAGAAGCAGTATGCCTATTATCGCAAGAGATACATAACTGATGAGCGTGTTGACATTGGTCAGGACTTCTGCGGTTATGTCGGAGCGGTTAACCTCCCGGATACCGGGAACCGACTTCAGCCATTCGACAAGTTCCGGCTGCTTGGCAACGTCGTTTAAGTATATCTCATAGTTTTCCGACCCCTCAAGCGGGTTGTCTCCTTCGTAACCGTCCGCGTACTCCCCGAGGTAATCTTCCTTGAAGCTGTCCCACGCTTCCGCGGATGAAACGAACCGGACTTCGGACACTTCGCTTCTTGACTGTATCTGGGCTCCGATCTGCTGTATCTTGTCATCGCCGAGGCCCTCGTCAAAAAACACCGTGACGGCAACGCCGGACTGTGCGGCCTTCACGCTGTACTGAACGTTGATGACCAGGCAGTAGAACAGGCCGAACAGAAATATACACGATGAAATAGTGGCGATCGTTGCAAGGGAGAATACCTTGTTGCGGAAGATATTCTTAAATCCCTGCTTGAATGTATACCAAAGTGTACTAATCCTCATCTATATACTCACCTTTCTCTTCGTCACTGATGATGATTCCTTTTTTCATAGTAATGACACGCTTGCGCATCGCATTGACGATCTCGCGGTTATGCGTGACAACGAGCACGGTAGTGCCCCTTCTGTTGATCTCTTCGAGAAGTTTCATTATCTCCCAGGAATTTCTGGGATCCAGATTACCTGTGGGCTCATCCGCAAGAAGGATGGGCGGGTTATTAACGAGCGCCCTCGCAAGTGCGACTCTCTGCTGTTCGCCTCCCGACAGCTGCCAGGTCTTTGCTTTATACTTGCCGGCAAGGCCGACGAGTGAAAGCATTGCGGGCACATTCTTTCTTATCTGACGTGTGGGAACTTCTATGACGCGCTGCGCAAAGGCCACGTTCTCGTATACGTTCCTGTCCTTGAGCAGCCTGAAATCCTGAAATACCACACCGACATTTCTGCGGAACTTGGCAACCTTACGTCTGCGGAGCCTCGCAAGATCATAGTTGTTCACGATGATCCTTCCGCTCGTGGGCGTAAGTTCCCTCAAAAGAAGCTTGATCAGGGTGGATTTACCCGATCCGCTGTCTCCCACTATAAAAACAAATTCCCCCTTTTTGATGTGGAGGCTGACGTCATTGAGCGCCGGCACCCCGGTGGTGTATGATTTGCTGACAGACTCCATTGTGATCATAGTGTTCCCTCTTTTCCCCTAACATAACCTCAGTCTATTTCCTGCATATACCTCATGTATTTCACGACCATGAGCGCGATCTTGAATGTGATCGCATCCTCAAACACGCGAAGGTCGAGTCCCGTTGTCTTCTGGAGCTTGTCCAGCCGGTACACGAGTGTATTTCTGTGAATGTACAGCTGACGGCTCGTCTCTGAAACGTTCAGGCTGTTCTCGAAGAACTTGTTGATGGTCATGAGCGTCTCTTCATCGAACTCGTCGGGGCTTCTTCCGTCAAATATCTCCTTGATGAACATCTTGCAAAGAGGTATCGGCAGCTGGTAGATGAGACGCCCTATACCGAGAGCACTGTATGCGATGACATCCCTTTCGTCAAAGAATATCCTTCCGTCGTCGAGTGCCATCTTGGCTTCCTTGTATGACCTTGAGATCTCGCGGATCTCACCGACTATCGTACCGTAAGATACGTGACAGGATCTTCCGGAAAGCTTGCTGACAACTTCACGTATCTGATGTGCCGCCTTGTCAACTTCCTCGTATGACTCGTTTGCCGAAAGCTCCCTGACGATGATGATGCCCTTCTCATCAACCGCCGTGATAAAATCACCGGTCCTTGCCTTGTACTGTGCGCGCACGCTGTCGAGTACATTGAGTTCCTTGGCTGAAGGCGTCTCGGCGATTATCACTATCCT
>JAFRIL010000268.1 GCA_017432845.1 Lachnospiraceae bacterium
ACTGGCAGAAAGTCGTTAAAGGCGTAGTCCTTCTTGCGGCAGTTGTATTTGAGATACTGAACAACAGGCCCAAGACAAAGAGCTGATATGATTAGCCCTTAATAAATCCATTATTATAAAGGGGAACCCTGTGTTCTGCCATCGTGCGGGATTACAGGGTTCTTTTTGATGTCAGGATCGCGAAGTGATCGAAACAGGTGGAGCGCCGCTTGAGCGGGGACGGTAACTGATGTATCATATTTATTATGGACAAGAGGGATTTTGATATAGAGGAAGAACTGAATAAGCTGCCGAAAAAGCCCGGTGTGTATCTCATGCATGACAAGGACGATGAGATCATATATGTCGGAAAGGCTGTTGTGCTCAGAAACAGAGTCCGCTCATATTTCAGACAGAGCACAAAAAAGAGCGTTAAGATCGAGCAGATGGTCAAGCACATAGCGTGGTTTGAGTATGTTGTCACCGATTCGGAGCTGGAAGCTCTTGTACTCGAGAATAATCTGATCAAGGAAAATCAGCCCAAATACAACACGATGCTCAAGGATGACAAAACATATCCTTTTATCAAGGTAACTGTTGCCGATGATTTTCCGAGGATCCAGATATGCCGTAAGGTGATAAAAGACGGATCCAGGTATTTCGGACCTTATACTTCGTCTGAGGCTGTCAGGGAGATCACGGATCTTCTTCGGAAAGCATATAAGGTTCGCGGATGCCGCATGTCCATATCTGCCCTCGAACAGTCCCCGGGATCAAAGGAAAAAAAATGCCTGTATTATCACATGGATCAGTGCACCGCTCCGTGCGACGGTCTGATCGGAAAAGAAGAATATGCGTTAAATATCGAAAAGGTGCTGGCATTTTTATCAGGCGATCATGCAGAGCTTGTAAGCGAACTGACCGGTAAGATGAAGGCCATGTCCTCTGCAATGGATTATGAGCGTGCCGGAGAATACAGGGACCTTATCGAAAGCGTCAGGAAGATATCCGAAAAACAGAAGATCACCGATCTTCACGGGGATAACAGGGATGTTATCGCGCTGGCGCGGGGAGATGAATCCGTTATCATCCAGATGTTCTTTGTAAGAGACGGCAAGATAGTCGGCAGGGAGCATTTCTACATGCAGCATGCGGCGGAAGAAGAGAGTGCGGATATTCTTTCCGCGTTTCTGATGCAGTATTATATGGGTGCGGCACACATACCGAAGGAGATACTGATACCGTTTGAACCGTCCGGAGCCGGTCTTATCGAGGAATGGATGAGCCGGCAGAACGATTCCAGAGTAACGCTTACCGTTCCGCAAAAAGGCAGGAAGGAAAAGCTCCTTTCCATGGCAGCACAGAACGCAAAGATCAAGCTTGACCAGGATGTTGAGAAACTGAAAAGAAACAGGGAGCGTACGATCGGCGCCGCAGAGGAGATCGCAAGGATACTGGGTCTGGGAGACGTTCACAGGATGGAAGCTTATGACATCTCAAACATCAGCGGTTATGAATCCGTCGGATCGATGGTCGTTTTCGAGGACGGAAAGCCGAGGCCGAATGAATACAGAAAGTTTAAGATCAGATCCGTGGAAGGACCCAACGATTACGCCAGCATGGAGGAAGTGTTGACAAGACGTTTCGAACACGGGATAACCGAAAGGTCGGAGGGCCTGCCCGGAAAGTTTTCGGTATTTCCGGATCTTATACTCATGGACGGAGGAAAGGGACAGGTCAGTGTCTGTGAAGAAGTGCTCGGCCGTCTCGGACTTGATATCCCGGTCTGCGGTATGGTAAAGGACGATAACCACAGAACGGACGGATTGTATTTTGAAGGCAAAAAGATGCCGATATCACGTTCGTCGGAAGCATTCCATCTGATCACGAGGATACAGGATGAGGCGCACAGATTTGCGATAACATTCCACAGAAAACTGCGAAGCAAAGAACAGGTCCATTCCATACTCGATGACATCCCGAATATCGGTCCGAAGAGGAGAAAGGCTCTTATGAAAGAGTTTGCGTCGCTCGAGGATATCAGGAATGCCACGCTTGAACAGCTGAGCCGGACCGAAGGGTTTAATGCCGCGGCGGCAAATGCGGTTTATGATTTTTTCCACGGATGACGTTTTATTACAGTGTGTGATATAATGGGAATCCGAAGGATACTTTGAAGGAGGTACGCTTATGCCGTCAGTATCGGTAAGTGAACTGATCGAAAAAATGAAACTCGTGAATCTGACTCCGGATATCGATGTCGAGGACATCAAGATATCCCAGCCCGATATCAACCGTCCCGCACTTCAGATGGCGGGATTTTTGGAGCACTTTGAGACAGGGCGGGTTCAGATCATAGGATTTGTCGAATACACATATATGAACAAGCTCGAACCGAAGGTGAAGAAGGAGCGTTACGGACACATACTGTGTGATGATACGCCGTGTTACGTGTTCTGCCGTGATCTTACTCCGGACGACCTGTTCCTTGAGATAGCCCGCGAGCATAACGTTGCGGTCCTGATGTCTCATAAGAGCACGTCGAATCTTATGGCCGAGATCATCAGATGGCTTAACGTAAAACTGGCCCCGTGTATTTCCGTTCACGGCGTTTTGGTCGATGTTTACGGCGAAGGCGTTCTGATCACCGGCGAGAGCGGTATCGGAAAATCAGAGGCCGCACTTGAACTCGTAAAGAGAGGACACAGGCTTGTCAGCGATGATGTCGTGGAGATAAGAAAAGTATCCGATGACACGCTTATCGGAACGGCTCCCGATATCACAAGACATCTGATCGAGCTGCGCGGTATCGGTATCGTCGATGTTAAGATGCTTTTCGGTGTGTCTTCCGTAAGAGAGACTCAGAGCATAGATCTTGTGATCAGGCTCGAGGAGTGGGATAAGGATAAGGACTATGACCGAATAGGACTTGAAGAAGAGTATACAGAGTACCTTGGAAACAAGGTCGTATGTCACAGTATCCCCATAAGGCCGGGACGAAATCTTGCTATCATATGTGAGTCTGCGGCAGTCAACTTCAGACAGAAAAAGATGGGTTACAATGCGGCTCAGGAACTGTATTCCAGATTCCAGAATTCACTAAAGACAAGAGAAGAAGAGGAATGATAATGGACAAGAAGGTATTTGGGGTTGATATAGGCGGAACTACCATCAAGATGGGAATGTTCTCCTCCGACGGCGAACTTGTCGACAAGTGGGAGATACCTACAAGAACAGAGGATAACGGATCGAACATCCTTCCGGACATCGCGGCATCGATAACTCGGAAGAGGGAAGAATTGTCCGTTTCAAAAGATGAGGTTGCCGGGATCGGCATTAGTGTCCCCGGTCCG
>JAFRIL010000269.1 GCA_017432845.1 Lachnospiraceae bacterium
CGCTAAGAAGGCACCTGCTAAGAAGACAACAGCAAAGAAGACAGCTAAGAAGACTGTTATTAAGACAAATGCAGTATTCGCTGTAAGCGATACAAAGAATGTATCAGCTGACGCACTCTTCAAGCAGTATCTTAAGACTGCTAAGGATCGTGCTAAGTATGATCTCGGCATCAAGGTTTCAGACATCAAGAGCATTGATATATATGTAAATGTTGCCAAGAAGAAGGTATACAGCGTTATCAACGGCGACGTTAACGATTCCTTTGATATGTACTTCGATTTCTGATCGGATACGACAACAATTAAAGGGTTTTAGGGGACTAGAGATAGTCCCCTTTTTTATCGGAGGTCCACTATGATCAAACTTCATGACAAAGGAGCGTTCCTGGAAAACGGCAGGATCGCTCAAAGTTCGACGATCCCGGCAAAGGAAGCTGCAAAGAACACCATAGCTTACCGCATTCTTTCCGGTCACAACACATCGGGCGATGATGACAAACTGAAGATCAAATTTGATAAGCTGACAAGCCATGATATAACATATGTCGGTATAATCCAGACCGCAAGGGCTTCGGGGTTGGAGAAGTTCCCCATACCCTATGTGCTTACGAACTGCCATAACAGTCTGTGTGCAGTTGGCGGAACCATAAATGAAGATGACCATATGTTTGGACTTACATGTGCAGCCAGATTCGGAGGAGTATATGTTCCGCCTCATCAGGCAGTCATACATCAGTATGCACGCGAGATGCTTGCCGGCGGAGGTCTTATGATACTCGGATCCGATTCACACACAAGGTACGGCGCACTCGGTACCATGGCTGTAGGTGAAGGAGGCCCCGAGCTTGTTAAGCAGCTTCTCGGAAGAACATATGACATAAACCGTCCCGAGGTAGTGGGCGTGTATATGACGGGATCTCCCAGACCCGGGGTTGGTCCTCAGGACGTGGCACTTGCCATAATAGGTGCGGTGTTTGACTGCGGCTATGTTAAGAACAAAGTAATGGAATTTATAGGACCAGGAGTACAGAACCTGTCCGCTGATTTTCGTATCGGAGTCGATGTTATGACGACGGAGACGACATGTCTGTCTTCCATCTGGCAGACAGATGATACGATAAAAGAATTCTATGATATTCACGGAAGAGCCGATGACTATAAAGAGCTCATGCCTGAAGGTGTGGCATATTATGACGGAATGATCGAGGTCGATCTGTCAACGATCGAGCCCATGATCGCCATGCCCTTCCACCCGAGCAACACCTATACGATCGACGAGGTAAATGCCAATCTGTCCGACATACTCCGTGATGTGGAAAAGAAGGCGGAAGTGTCTCTTGACGGTGCCGTATCCTATAAACTGACAGACAAGATAATTGACGGAAAGTTTGTTGTTGAGCAGGGAATAGTCGCGGGATGTGCCGGTGGCGGATTTGAAAATATCTGCGCGGTAAGCGACATACTTGAAAATAAGAGCATCGGAAGCGGTAAGTTTACGCTCAGCGTATATCCCGCTTCAATGCCGATATACATGGAACTGATTAAGAACGGATGCGCCGCAAAACTTCTCGAGACCGGCGCGGTACTTAAGACCGCGTTTTGCGGACCGTGCTTTGGAGCAGGAGATACACCCGCAAACAATGCGTTCTCGATCAGACATTCCACAAGAAACTTCCCTAACCGCGAGGGAAGCAAACTGCAGAACGGACAGATATCATCCGTTGCCCTCATGGATGCAAGGTCGATCGCGGCAACGGCTGCCAACAGGGGTGTGTTGACATCGGCCACACGCCAGATCGAAAGCGATACGCTGAAGAGATATAAGTATTCGTTTGACAGCGCGATATACGAAAACAGGGTATTTGATTCAAAGGGTGTTTCGGATCCTTCACAGGAGATACATTTCGGTCCGAACATAAAAGACTGGCCCAAGATGGAGCCACTTCCCGACAATATCATTCTTAAGGTTGTTTCAGAGATACATGATCCGGTCACAACGACCGACGAGCTCATCCCTTCCGGGGAGACATCTTCATACCGGTCCAATCCTCTCGGACTTGCAGAGTTTGCGCTCTCGAGAAAGGATCCTATGTATGTGGGACGTGCCAAGGAAGTAAAGGCGGCCGAGGAGGCAAGAGTTTCCGGAAAAGATCCGTCATCATCACTTCCGGAGATCGCATCTGTTCTCGATGCGGTAAAGGGAAGATTTGCAGATGCTAACCTGAATAATACCGGAATAGGTTCCGTGATATTTGCGGTAAAGCCCGGCGACGGATCCGCAAGGGAACAGGCCGCAAGCTGCCAAAAAGTGCTCGGCGGCTGGGCGAATATCGCAAATGAATATGCGACAAAGCGTTACAGGAGTAACCTCATCAACTGGGGGATGCTGCCGCTTATCATAGATGAGGGAGACCTTCCGTTTGAGAATCTTGATTATCTGTTCATACCGGATATCAGAAGTGCGATAAGTGAAGGAGCATCGGATATCAAAACGTATGTCGTTGCCGGCAAAACGCTTGAGGAGTTTGTTCTGCACATGGGACCGCTCACGGATGATGAGAGAGAGATCATCCTGAAGGGGTGCCTGATCAACTACTACGCATCGTAAATCAAATCGGGGTGCATTAAAATCAGGGTTCGGATTATAATGTTTGCGAGGGAATATTTATAATCCGAACCCTGTTTGATAAAACTCCGGGTTTATTGTGCCAGATCCAGATGCTGGATAGTGCCCATCATCCCGCTCTCATACAAAAAGATCCCCGTCTGTCTTATCCTTGCCCTCTCCTCATTCGTAGCCAGGTCGTTTATCGAAAACTGCGTTGATGCACTGCCGGTATAGATCGCACCGATGCCGGCATCTTTGAGCTTTACGAGTTCCTGCGTTCCGTCTTCTTTGATGTACGCGATAACGAGTCTGTCAAATATCTCATCAGCCTCATCGATCCATCCGTTTTTGTCCAGATCGTATTGTGCCAGATCGGCAAAGCCGTCACCGGATCTTGTTCCGAAAAGCTCGCTTCCGTCACCTATGATCCCGTCGCCGTTTTCATCAAGCGCCAGATATCCGCTGCCGGAGCCAAGGGCACTGATGGAATCCTCTTTGCCGTCACAGTCAAGGTCGAATGATATCTTAACATCCGAAACATCAGTGATAGGAGAATCGATGTTGATGACGAGCGGATCTGTAAATGTCCGAAGCGATGTTACGTTTTGCTCATAGTACTCGGTAAAGCTTCTGCTCATCGACAGTTCGAGATTAAAGTCTATCTCGCGCCCGTCACCTGTTATGACTTTTCCGCTTGTGGAAAAACATGTCTCCTCGCTTTCGGATCTGTAGTACTGCCGCGTCTCATTTACCTGCGTGACCATCGGTGTCCCGCCGCCTCCTTCGGTAACGCTTATGTCGTCCTGGTGCCCTTTGGCACCAAAGAGCATATAAAGCAGAAACTGGATACACTCGACTCTTATGCGGTTCATAGCATCCTGCTGGAGCTTTGACTCATAAGCATCGCTTGCGGCAAATGCCCGCATCCTGCTGAAGATGCTGTCAAAATCGCCTTTCGCATTTTGTGCATCTGCTTTGGTGGAAGGATCCTTTTCGGACTCTTCCGGTTTTGAAACTTCCTGTTTCGGTTTTGTGTCATACGCATCACCGAGCATCTGGGGAAAAGCGAGGATGCTTCCCGAGGAATGGTAATTTCTGACACTTACAGAAGTATAAGTTCTGGCGGACTCCATTCCTATACTGCTGTCTTTTACTATCAAACAATCCCTCCTTCATAAATGGATTTTCGCACAAAACGGCTGCCCGACAAACAAAAAACGGATCCCAAAAGAATCCGTTCAATAGTCTGTGCCGCTTCATGCTGTCAGTATATGAAGATGATAAAAGAATATCATCCGTATTATATATCGGATCAATCATCAGGATAATAAACCCTTATCTTCAGTCTTCCTCAAGTACAAGAAATTCAAGATAGTCGAAAGGTACTTCCTCGATGAAGCTGTCCTTGGTAAAGCGTACCTTTGAATACCTCTTAAAATCACTGATGTTGGAATCAAGCCATATCGGCCGGCATATGTCCATTTCATAGGCTGCCTTTTCAATGGCATCCATAACTTTGTGCGTACGGGTTTCGTTTCGGATATCCTCGACGACAAGATCCTGTATCATATGATTTTTACTAAAAGTACGGGCCCAGAATTTCATAGTCAGATTATATTATAAAACGGTATTTTATGATATAATATTTTCGAAGTATTTCGGGGGTGAATCATTTGGAAGTAAACTACGATAATAAAGAGCAGGATATAACATGGGAGGAGATAATACTCCTTCACAATTCGGCTCTTAAAGAGATAGGAACGAAGCTTGAGATATTAAATGACGAGTTCCAGCACATTCATCAGTATAATCCGATCGAGCATATCAAGTCCCGTATCAAATCGCCGGAATCCATAGTCAGGAAATTGAAGAAGAAGGGATACGAGGTCACGCTTGAGAACATGGCAAAGTATGTGAACGATATCGCGGGGATCCGCATCATCTGTTCATTTACTTCTGATATTTATCAGATCGCGAACATGCTCCGCAAGCAGAATGATATAAAGGTGTTGTCCACCAAGGACTATATCGAGAGCCCGAAGGAAAGCGGCTATAAGAGTTACCATATGCTTGTTTCCATTCCGATATACCTGTCGGATTCGGTTGTCGACACAAAGGTTGAGATACAGATCAGGACCATAGCAATGGATTTCTGGGCCAGCCTCGAGCACAAGATGAACTACAAGTTCGACAGCGAGGCACCCGAAGAGATCAAGAAGGAACTGTTTGAATGTGCGATGATGGTGGAACAGCTCGATGACAGGATGCTGATCATCAACGACAAGATCCAGAGGGCCAAGAAGGAAGAGGCGATCTGGAAGATCGACTGAAAAGAAGCTTAGAAATGAGGAGTGGCCAGGTGGATGAGAGTCACCTGGCCAATATTATGAAAAAATACATCTGGTTGTTTGGAGACAACCTCCAATGGAGATGTTTAAAATATACCACCAAGTTATGAACGAATTATGAACAAACTATGAATATATAGTAAATGTTTCCAAAGGATATAGAAAATCAGGGCATTTCGTTGTTGAAATTGCACAATGGACCAACAGCCGGTCGTGAAACAAGTGATAAGCATATATTGTGTTTTGAGACAAGTGATGATACAATATTTTCGAATTTTTGCAGAAGGCGCGGGAGGTAAAAATGGACGGATTCAGAGAAAGATTGAGCGGACGCTATGACAGATCGGGGATGCGCAGCAGCGGATATGACCGCATGCAGGGCGAGGACCGGTATGAAAGCGACAGATTTGAACGTGCTTCAAGGCGCAGCGAAGGCCTTTCCCAGGAGGCGGTCAGTGAAGCGGTAAACGACGTGATCACAAGAGCCAATCGTGAACAGCTGGGCGTGATAGCTGATTTTTTTGATGAGGCAAAGGCAGACAGAATGGAATCCGAAAGAGCGATAATAGATGCACTTTCCAAGCAGGCACCTGCAGCAGCGCATAGCGCGGCACCGGCGGCAAGCTCACAGCCTATCGCGGTAGTTGATGAGGCAAACGCCGAGACGCTTGCAAGGATCGAGCGTATTGTAGGTCAGAACGCTGAATCCCTTAACGAGAGCAGCGAAATGCTTACCAGGAATGTTGACAGCCTGCGCTCCAATTCAGAGGCGCTCGGTGAGATCAGAAATGCAATGGGCACTCTCCTTTCATCGAATGAGGAGATGAAGAATACATCGTCCGAGCTTCGCGACAGCTTAAGGCAGGGCCTTGCGGAAATATCAAACAGGGCAGCGGCACCTTCACCTCTTCAGGACCTGACGATAGATTTTTCGAGTGAGAAAGATGAGATAATCGGTGCGGTAGGTGATAACAGGGCGATCCTTAACATGATCCGCCAGGATGTTCTGAACGGGTTTGCCAGGAAGGAATCTGAGGAAGAATCCGAAGAAAAGGTCACACCGCTTTCGGCCGAAGATGCCGGCAATTATTACAGGGAGCTTGAAGAGCACGTTCATAAAGAGTGTGTTAAATGTTACAGAAACGTGCAGTCGGCTCTTACAGAGCAGGCGGGTGAAGCCAACAAGGGTGTTGAGAAGTCCATAGCGGGCATGAGGATCATGGTCCTTCTATCGCTTATCTTCAGTATACTCGGATTCGGTGCGGGAGTAATCACACTGCTGTCACATATGGGGAT
The DNA here is from genome assembly GCA_017432845.1 of Lachnospiraceae bacterium. GTDB lineage: Bacteria > Bacillota > Clostridia > Lachnospirales > Lachnospiraceae > UBA2868. The sequence continues at coordinate 6,253 of JAFRIL010000269.1, forward strand.
CATACCGCTATTCTGATGCATAATGAGTCTTTTTACAAAGTACGTTAAATACATCAAATATTCACATTATTTAGCAATGCTGGGGACAGCATTGCTAATTTTTGTGTGCGTACCCGGTTTCCAGAAACTGGAAGATACCAGAAGCAACAAAGTCAGTGTTTTCATAAACGGAACACAGGTCGGGACCGTAAAGGATGCGGCCGAAGTTGACGGTATGATACTTGAGGCAAGACGTGCCCTTGCATCCGAGAGCAGCAACCTTTTGCTTGTTAATTCCGAGGTAGTACTCTCGGGCTCAACGGATGTGGTAGGTCAGGTTGATGAGAGGCAGACGATAGTAAACAACATTTACAATGTCCTGCGCGACAGCGTCATGAAGACGAAACAGCCGGCCTATGAGGTCAAGATCAATGAGTTTACCGTTAATCTTGCCAGTATCGATGACGTGATAGCGCTGCTTAATGCATCCAAGTCGGAATACGATCCGGATTCCGAATGGAAGGTTTGGCTTGTTCCGGACAACTCCAGAGAGCTTAATGTTATGACCACGAAGATCGAAAAGGTTTCCGAGGAAAAGAAGGAGACGATCGACAAGCCCGTGGTCTTCCCGAGAGGTGGAGCACTCCTTAAGATGGAGGAGATATATGATGCGGCTTTTTCTGCAAAGTCCGAGAACATGTATGAGTTCGGCGTCAGGAGCATAGATTTCGACGAGAATGTCGAAGTTGTCCAGGCATACGTGGACGGTGACAAGATCAGTACGCTTGAAGAAGCGATAGAAGCCGTTACCAAGACGAGTGAAAAGAGCAAGAAATACGAAGTCGTGGCAGGCGATACCCTGGGAGGTATAGCGCAGAAGAACGATATGTCCATAGAAGACATAATCAGTCTGAATACCGATATCATCTCAAATGCCAGTTCCACGTTGCGTGTCGGGGATGAGCTGACGATCTTTTCGCCCGAGCCGGAACTGTCTGTAGTCCGGACCGAGAGAAGATACTACGAGGAGAACTACGACGCTGACGTTATCTATATCGACAACGACGAATGGTATACGAATGAAACGAAGGTACTCCAACAGCCCGTCACGGGATACAGGAAGGTTGTTGCCGATGTCACTTACAGAAATGCGGAACTTGTAAGTACCGACATCCTATATGAGAACGTGACCGTTAATGCGGTTGCCAAGATCGTGGAGAGAGGAACGAAGATACCGCCGACGTATATACGTCCTGTCTGGGGAAGGATTTCTTCGGGATTCGGAAAGAGAAAGGCCCCGAAGAGGGGTGCATCCACTTTCCACAAAGGTGTTGATTTTGCGGTTCCCATAGGGACCGCGGTCATGGCTTCATGCGGAGGTACGGTAACGCGTGCCGGATGGGGAAGCGGATACGGATACTGCGTTTACATCCAGCATCCTGACGGAAGATCGACAAGATACGGACACCTGTCCAAAGTTCTCGTAAAGGCCGGGCAGACAGTGTCCCAGGGGCAGAAGATCGCACTGTCGGGAAATACAGGTGTTTCCACGGGTCCCCATCTTCATTTTGAGATACTTATCGGTGGAGGACAAGTAAATCCGCTCAAATATTTGCAGTGAAATTTGTGTAATTTGTTAGATTAACCAAAAAATGTGTTTGCTATTGAAACGCAAAAATCACGGTATTATAATTTATCAGGATATGCAAAAATCGTGTTTTGCTGAGGTATGAAATTGGAGCAGTACATCGTAAAGGGCGGAAACCCTTTAGTAGGAGAGGCGGAGATTGGCGGCGCTAAAAATGCCGCGCTCGGTATCCTTGCGGCATCGGTTATGACTGCAGAACCTGTGGTCATCGAGAATCTGCCGGATGTAAGGGATACAGCCGTGCTCATCCAGGCAATGGAGAGCGTGGGTGCGCGCATAGAGCGTATTGACAGGCATACTGTCAGGGTCAACGCTTCCGGTATTGACAATTACACTATAGATGACGGATATATCAAGAAGATAAGGGCTTCATACTATATGCTCGGAGCCCTTCTCGGAAGGTTTAAAAAGGCCGATGTGGCACTCCCCGGCGGATGTAATATCGGAAGCCGCCCCATAGACCAGCATCTGAAAGGCTTCAGGGCTCTCGGTGTCAAGGTTGAAGTATCTCGCGGTATGATTTCCGCGAACTGCGACAATCTTGTCGGAAGCCATATCTATATGGATGTTGTAACGGTAGGTGCGACTATAAACGTGATGCTTGCCGCAACGCTTGCATCCGGTAAGACCATAATCGAGAATGCAGCCAAGGAACCGCACGTCGTAGACGTTGCCAACTTCCTTAACAGCATGGGTGCCAATATCAAGGGTGCCGGTACCGATGTCATAAGGATCAGGGGTGTTGAGAGGCTTCACGGCACAACGTATTCGATCATACCCGATCAGATAGAAGCCGGAACTTTCATGTTTGCGGCAGCGATCACAAAAGGTGACGTGATGATCAAGAACGTGATCCCCAAGCACCTTGAGTCGATCAGCGCAAAGCTTATAGAGATCGGTTGCCAGATAGAGGAATTTGATGACTGCCTGCGTGTTGTGGCGACAAAGAGACTGTCAAATACACACGTCAAGACTCTGCCTTATCCGGGATTTCCTACGGATATGCAACCGCAGATAGCGACAACGCTTGCACTGTCCGAGGGGACGAGCATCGTGACAGAGAGCATATTTGAGAACCGTTTCAAATATGTCGGAGAACTGCAGAGGATGGGTGCGAACATCAAGGTCGAGGGAAATACGGCCATCATAGAAGGTGTGGATTCGTTCTCCGGAGCGGAGATATCGGCACCCGACCTGCGGGCGGGAGCGGCTTTAGTTCTTGCAGCATTGTCGGCAGAAGGCATATCGGTAATAGACGATATCAGATACATCGAAAGAGGATATGAGGATTTCCCCGAAAAGCTCTCAAGGCTGGGTGCAAACATAGAAAAAGTCGAGAGCGAGAGGGATATACAGAAGTTCAGATTAAAGGTCGGATGATCCGGCCTTTTATTATTTGCAATTTTGATACGTCTTCTTTATAATTACATTGGATTTTAATGTGATGTTAGGAGACTTTTGTGAAAAGGGTTAGGATATCCGATCTTCGGCCCGGGATGAAAACAGCCGAGGACGTATTCTCATACAACAATCAGATGATAGTGCCCAAGGGTGCGATCCTTGATGACAAGATGATCACACGGCTTGAGTTCTATTCTGTTCTCGCGGTACGTATCGCCGAAGAATCCGGTGAAGCCGGGGAGGAACAGCCTTCCGCTTCCGATGACGGAGTGATCAGCGAGAATTCTGCTTATTCACAAAAGGTCAAGAACAGCAGACAGTTTAAAAAGTTCGAAGAATCATTTCTTGAAAACACCGAATCATTTAAGGAGAATCTCAAAAACATCGCGGAGAACGGCGCCAAGATTGACAGCCGTGCCATGATAGAGAGCATAACCTGCCTGATCCCGGAAGACATGACGGGGCTGGGGGTGTTTGATATGCTCCACAACATGCGCCAGTATGATGATTTTACATATATGCATTCGATGAACGTCTCACTTATCTGTAACGTATTTGCCAAGTGGCTCGGGATGTCGGCCAAGGATGTGGATATACTGACGCTCGGAGGGCTCCTTCATGATATAGGGAAACTGAAGATCCCCGATAACATCATCAAGAAGCCCGATAAGCTCTCTCCGGCTGAATATAACATAATCAAGACTCATTCACTTCAGGGTTATAACATCTTAAAAGACCAGGATATCGACGACAATGTCAAACAGTGCGCGCTCATGCATCACGAAAGATGTGACGGATCGGGATATCCGCTCGGACTTACCGAGGAGAAGATCAACACATATGCAAAGATAGTAGCCATAGCTGATGTTTATGATGCCATGACGGCAGCAAGAGTATACAGGGGACCGCTGTGTCCCTTCAAAGTCATAAGCATCTTTGAATCGGAGGGCCTTCAGAAATACGATGGCCACTATATACTGACATTTCTTGAGCATGTCGCCACCACTTACATGAACAACAGAGTCCGTCTTAACAACGGAATGGAAGGCGATGTCATATTTATGAACAGGAATCAGTATTCCCGACCGATGCTCCAGTGCGGAGACAAGTTCATCGATCTGTCGAGGGAACCTGACCTGTATATCGAGACCTTTGTCTGATGAATCCTGAATTTTATGAAGATGAAGTTATAGAGGGATTTTATGTACCTTCCATGCTGAAGAAGGCATGGGGAGCACAACTGGATGTCCTTGGTGAGACAGACAGGATATGTGTAAGGCATAATATCCCTTATTTTGCGGATTGGGGAACACTTCTTGCAGCGATCCGCCATAACGGATATATCCCCTGGGATGATGATCTTGATATAAGCATGCGCCGGAAGGACTATGAACGCTTTCTGAAATATGCGGCCGAAGAGCTGCCCGAAGGATTCAAAGTCATGAACTATAAAAATCATCCGGACCATCATTTCTTTGTTGCCAGGATCGTCGGTAAACCGCGCATCTGTTTTGAAGAAGAACATCTCACACGCTTTTGCGGATTCCCCTATATTGCCGGAATAGATCTGTTTGTTCTTGATAATGTCGCAAAAGACCGCGAACGTGAAAAACTCAAAGCAAAAAAGGCCGAGTTTGTTGTGACTGTCGCGGATAATATTGCTGACGGCAAGGTGAAGCCTTACGAGAAGGAAGAGCTTCTTTGCCAGTGCGAGGAATATACCGGGGAGAAGATCGACAGGAGACTGTCCGGAGAAGATCTCAGGATCAGGATGTATGAGCTTACGGAAAAGATCTTTTCTTCGATACCGGACGATGAGTCGGATGCTCTCGTTCAGATGATGCCTTTCGGGTTGTACGGAAGAAAAAGCTACGTTCCGAAGGAATATTACGCAGATACGGTAAGACTTCCCTATATGGATACCACGATCCCTGTTCCGGTTTGCTACGATGCCGTGATGCGTTTCAAGTTCGGCAATTACATGCAGATACAGAAAAAATGGGAAGGCCATGATTATCCGTTCTTTGCGGGACAGCACAATGATCTTTTGAGTGTTCTTGATTTTGAGTATCCGGAATATAAAATATCGCGAGCCGATCTGTTATCTGCACGTTTAAGTGATACTTCCCAAAAGAATGATGATATCAAAGATATAGTGTTCATCCCGTTTTCTGCGAAGTACTGGAAGTACATGGAGAAAATGTACACATACTATGCAAACACGGACGACTGGAGAGTCTGGGTAGTTCCGATCCCGTATTATTACAAGGCATGGGACGGATCGCTTTCCGAAGAAGTGTTTGATACCTCCTCCTATCCGTCCGACCTGTATCTTCAGGATTACAAGGAGGTCGATCTTGAAAGCTTTCATCCCGACGCGATAGTGATACAGAATCCGTTTGACGAATGGAACTCCACATACTCGGTCCACCCGTCGTTTTATTCGTCAAAGCTTGTGTCATATACCGAGAAGCTGATATACATCCCGTTTTTTGTTACCGATGATTTTACAAAAGAAAGCGGGCGGGAGTATATCAACATGGACAGCTACGTTTGCATGCCCGGGGTGGTAAATGCACACAAGGTCATCCTTCCTTCCGAAACTCTGAAGCAGACATACAAGGATAAGCTCATGGATTTTGTATCCTGCTGCGATGATGAAGTATCGGACGTGCTTGATAAAAAGCTTGAGGTCTGTCCCGAATTCATTTATTCGAAAGAGCCGGGAAATACGCGGGATGAAGCGGATCCGGAAAGCTTAAATACAGACGGTAAGAAGAAGATCATATACTTTATCACGATAAGCTTTCTTGCCGAAAACAAACATACTGCGATCGAAAAGATCAACAGGACAATGGATGTGTTTGAACAAAACCGTGACAGGTTACGGATCATATGGACCACGCAGTGTATCAAGGATAACGCAGCTCTTCTTGATAAAGACGTGGCGGATGATTTTCGCGAAGCGGTGGAGCGCTTTTGCAGGATGGATATCGGCGACTATATCGAAGATATACCGAAGGAAGAATACAGGGATTATGCAAGGGCATGCGATGCCTATTACGGCGATCCTTCCGCGCTTGCGCTCGCATTTTATTATGAGCATAAACCCGTGATGATAGAAAACGCTTTGGTATGAAGTGGCAGATGCCTCTAAAAGCATGAAAATATGGCACTTAACGGCTTCGTATGATATAATATCCGTTGTGATCGCATACAGGATCACATTAATTATCGACAGATGTTAACAGAGGAGGAGATCTTATGTCATTTACTGAATCAATTCAGACAGTATTTCAGAAGTATGCGGTGTTTGAAGGAAGAGCAAGAAGGAGTGAGTACTGGTGGTTCTATCTTGCTTATGCGATCGTAAACGCAGTTCTTTCCGGACTATCACAGGCCCTTTCGGGAAGCAGCATGGGAACGGCTGTTGCGGCTTTGTCAGGTATCATCGGACTTGCATGCCTTGTCCCCACTATCGCAGTTACGACACGCCGTCTTCATGATACCGGAAAGAGCGGATGGTGGCAGCTTCTTTACCTCACGTGTATCGGAGGTATCGTTATACTTATTTTCTGTGCAATGGATTCCCAGCCCGGTGACAACCAGTACGGACAGAATCCTAAGGAGATTTGATCATTTAGTCTGAAAAGTGCGGCTCCCTGTCCTGTGGCGGGGAGCCTTTTGGTGAGGTTGATATGGATCCGAAGATTAAAACGCTGATAAAAAAACTGACACTGGAAGAAAAAGTAAGCCTTTGTTCGGGCTCTGATTTCTGGCATACAAAAGAGATAGAGCGGCTTGGCATACCCTCGGTCATGGTAAGTGACGGCCCGAGCGGCCTTCGCAAGCAGGATTACGAGGCAGGAACAAATAACGTCAATACGAGTATCAAAGCCGTATGCTTTCCGACGGGAGTCAGTCTTGCCGCAAGCTTTGATACGGATGTTGTAAAGCTTGTAGGAGAAGCGATCGGGGACGAATGCCAGGCTGAAAATGTCGCGGCGATACTCGGGCCTGGCAATAACATCAAACGTTCTCCTCTTTGCGGCAGAAACTTCGAGTACTATTCCGAGGACCCGCTCCTGTCCGGAAAGATCGCGGCGGCATTTATTAACGGGGTACAGTCAAAAGGTGTCGGAACATCCCTTAAGCATTTTTGCGCGAACAACCAGGAATTCCGCCGCAACAGTTATGATTCGAGGATAGATGAGAGAACGCTACGTGAGATATACCTTAAGACTTTTGAGATCGCGGTAAAAGAGTCTCATCCGTGGACCGTGATGTGTGCCTATAACCTTGTGAACGGCATCCAGATGTCCGAGAACAAGAGGATACTTACCGATATCCTCCGCAACGAGTGGGGATTTACCGGACTTGTCATGAGTGACTGGGGTGCTGTAAGAGACCGTGTAAAAGGGATCGCAGCCGGACTTGATCTTGAAATGCCGTATTCGTATGCGGCATATGACAACCTTGTCATAGAAGCCGTAAAGAGCCATGAGCTTGATGAAGCGGATCTTGATAAATGTGTGGAAAGGATCCTGGAATTTGTATATAAGGCGGTCGAAAATCACAACGACGGTGCTTTGTGGAACATGGAAGAGCATCACCTTGTTGCGAGAAACATTGCCAATGAGTGTATTGTTCTTCTAAAGAATGAGGATAGAGTTCTTCCGCTCAGGAATGATGACCATGTCCTGTTCATCGGTGGGTTTGCGAAAACACCGCGTTTCCAGGGCGGCGGGAGTTCACATGTCAACTGCGGCAGCGTGGACTCGATACTGTATGCTCTGCAGTGGAATTCAAAGGTTATATATGAAGAAGGATTCTCGGCGAAGGATGACAAGTATGATGAGGCAAGATATGCCCGTGCGGTAAATGCCGCGAAAAATGTCGATAAAGTAGTCATAGTCGCCGGCCTTCCGGATCTGTACGAGTGCGAGGGATATGACAGGACTCATATGGATCTTCCCAAGGTTCAGAATGATCTTATCGAAGCGGTATCGGAAGTAAACAGTCATGTTATAGTTGTTCTCGAAAACGGATCACCTGTAACGATGCCGTGGGTCGACAGGGTCGAAGCGATACTTGAGACGTATCTGTGCGGAGAAGGTGTCGGTGTGGCAACGGCACGCGCGCTTTATGGTAAGAGCAATCCTTCTGGAAGACTTCCGGAGACGTTCCCTTTGAGGCTTGAGGACAATCCTTCATATATTGATTTTTCCGGTGACGCAGCACAGATAGAATATCGTGAGGGTATATTTACCGGGTACAGATACTATTCGAAAAAGAAGATGGATGTTCTGTTCCCGTTCGGATACGGAATGTCATACAGCACTTTCTCGTACGGCCTGATGTCTGTCGATACCGAAAAGATGAGAGACGATGAAACAGTCGAGGTTTCGATCAACGTTATCAACGAGAGTATGGTACCCGGAAAAGAGGTCGTTCAGCTGTATGTGGAAGCCGACATTCCCAACACCAAAGTAAGAAGACCCGTCCGTGAACTCCGCGCATTTACCAAGGTTTATCTTGAGGCTCATGAGCGCAGGACTGTAACGTTCATCCTCGATAAGAGTGCGTTTGCATATTATGATACGGATATATCCGACTGGTACGTGGAGCCCGGTGATTATAAGATCGAGATATGTAAAAATGCCGATGAAGTAAGAGCCGAAAAGACAGTTACCGTTGTACCTAAGAAACCGAAGAAGCCGGTATATGACGAGAACTCGGTATACAAGGATATCATGGAGAATCCTTCATCTGCAAAGATCGCGAAGCCTTATTTCGAAAAATACCTGTTCAAGGATCCTGATGAAGATTCCACCGATGAAGTCGCAACGGAAGCGTTCGGATCGGATCCGGAGATATTCCTTCGGGATACAACACTTCGTAATGTTGTTAATATGAGCTTCGGTAAAGTTACTTATGAAGATATGAGACAGCTCATTGATAAGCTGAACAAGTAAGACATGAAATGATTTTCTATGGGAGGATGTTAAGATGTTTTGTCCAAAATGCGGTAGTGAGATTCCCGATGGAGGGAAGTTCTGCAGCGTCTGCGGAGCAAAGCTTGAAGAGGGCACTGCACAATCCCCGAAAGGGTCATCAAACAGCACAAAGACAGTCCTGATAGTTGTCGGGATCATAGCGGCAGTTCTGATACTGGTGTTTGCCGGCGCCGTGATCCTCTTCAAAAAAGTTGTCAAAAACTATATGGCTGATACTTCCGCGGTAGAGGAGCAGGTTGAAGAGTACACCGAGATCTACGAGGATGAGGATGAGTCTGCCGATGAGGAGGATACCGATGAGGAGGATACCGATGAAGCGGCCGGAAACGATGAATTCTCAGGGGATATAAAATCGCTGTCGAGGAAGGAACTTCTGCCTTATTCCGGCGATGAGAGCGAGGTCGCATCGATCACTCCTTCGGTGAATAATATCCCGATAGCGGATGATATGAGCAATGTCATCAACATCGATGAATATGAGTACCATGACAAAGCCATGCTCGATAAGCTTAAGAACAACGGATTTGTTGTTGCATATGATGCCGGAAGGGAGTTCTTCGAGATATATGAGGATAACCGCTATCTTCAGGTCCCGAGCTTTGTTACGGTGGATTCGATGATGCATACATATCATGTGTATTTCTCATATCTGATGCGCCGGATAGAAAAAGAGCATCTTTATGACGAGCTGAAAGACCTGACGGATAACATGCTTGAGGAAAGCTATGACCAGTATCTGGAGCTTGAAGGCTCCGAATGGGAAGAAGCCGCATTAAGAAATGTTACATTCTTCTCGGTCGCAACTGTGCTCCTTGATGATTCGGCTCCCATACCCACAGAGGTCATGGATAAGGTAAAAGAGGAATATGGCCTTGTGATGTCAGCACAGGGGGTAGTGATCTCGTCTCTTACCGGTGATTATGAGGATTACAGCCAGTATAAGCCCCGCGGATATTATGAGGGGGACGAGGTGCTTGAGAAGTATTTCCGTGCCATGATGTGGTACGGCAGGAGACAGTTTACGCAGAAAGATGAGGATCTTGACAGATCCGCACTTCTGATCACACTTGCACTCGATAAGGGTAATTATGAGAAATGGAGTTCTATCTATGCGGTAACTTCGTTCTTTGCCGGTGCGAGCGATGATCTCGGATACTGTGAGTATATGCCTGTTATCGGGAAGGTCTACGGAGAGAGCGTGGAGACGTCCGATCTTGTGGGCGATGATGCCAAGTGGAGGAAATTCCATAAGCTTACTGCAAAGCTTCGGGCGCCGAGGATCAATTCGATCCCTATAGAGGATACCGAAGAGAACAAGGATGAGGATAACGTGATCCCGGGATACAGGTTTATGGGACAGAGATTTACCATAGATGCGACGATCATGCAGGAACTGGTGTACAGAAGGGTTGGAGAGTTTGAGGATACGGATAAGAGGTATCTTCCGGATCTTCTTGATGTTCCGGCTGCGCTCGGTTCCGATGAGGCCTATTCCATATTAAAGGATATGGGCGTTACAAAATACAAGAACTATGACCGTAATATGGACAATATGAGAAAAGAGTTCATCAACGACGACAGTTCGATATGGAATGCAAGCCTTTATGCGGGGTGGCTTAATACTTTAAGGCCGCTTCTGGAGGAAAAGGGAAAAGGATATCCTTTCTTCATGCAGAATAAGGAATGGACAAAAAAGAACCTTGAGACATTTGCAGGCAGCTTTACGGAATTAAAGCATGATACCGTCCTGTATTCAAAACAGATGATGGCCGAGATGGGCGGCGGCTGGGAAGAAGATAAGGATTTCAGGGGATACGTGGAGCCCGAACCGCTTGTATATCTCAGATTTGAGAATCTTGCAAGAAACACCGCAAACGGTCTTAAGGAATTGGGTTATCTGTCCGGAGATGATGAGGTAAATCTCGAGAAGCTTGCCGATCTTGCATCAAAGCTTAAAGAAATATCTTTAAAAGAACTCAAAGATGAGACACTTGACGATGACGAGTACGAACTTATCGAGATCTATGGCGGAGAGATAGAACACTTCTGGTATGATGCCATGAAGGGCCGTACGGGTGATGAGTATCCGTCGACCGAGCAGTTCCCTGCGGCACTCGTTGTTGATGTTGCGACAGATCCGAACGGAAGCGTTCTTGAGATGGGTACAGGGGATCCTTCGGTATTATTTGTTATCGTTCCCGTGGAAGGAAAGCTCAGGATAGCCAGAGGAGCCGTCTTTGACTTCTATCAGTTTGAGCAGCCTATCTCTGAGAGGATGACAGATTCCGAGTGGAGAAAGAAGCTCGGTATCGAGATCGAAAACTACGAGGACTTTTCTTCGGATAAACCGGACAAACCCGAGAAGCCGGAGTGGACAAAGAGTTACAGATACGAAAGATGACAGTAAAGATTATCCGTAATATCTTCATAGTGTTATTAACAGTCACAGCAGCGTTGATCGCTGCTGTGTTTTTCAACAGGGTCGCGGAGGAGATCGTTCTGTCGTCGGGCCTTCTGATCCCACGCTATGCGACGACGGATGACAAGATGTTAACGGAAGATGTAACGGTAATCAAAAAAGGAAGAGGCCTTGCTATAATCAGGGATAAAGAGAAGATATGGCAGATCCCGCGAAACGTCAAAGTCCAGGATTTTCTCCTTGCGGATCTTGACGGGGATGATACAAAAGAACTTCTCGTCCTTTGCTGGAAGCGCGGAAGATACGGTAAGCGCAGGCCTACATGGGTTAAAAGGGATGAAACCGGATATTCGCAGCATATATTCGTATACAGGATATCGCCGGACGGAGCCGATCCGATGTGGATGGCATCGGATATCGGACCGGAAGCCGTATTCTGGGATTTTCATGACGATATACTCTTTATCACGGAAACGGATGGAGATGTTACAAAGTGGAAGTGGGGATCGTGGGGATTCGAGAAAATGTAGCATATATTCAAACATTGTGATATAATATACTCTGTATATAAAGCAATCACGGATGATTGCCGATATAACAGTTGAACTGTTCATAACTGCAAGGAGGCATGGGGGCAAACATGGAATCTATCAGAGAACAACAGATTGAAGCGCTTAAGACTGCTGATGAGTATCTCGGACGACTGATACCGGCCATGGAACAGGTGTGTTCCGAGATCAAAGGAGATATGCAGGAGGATACGATAGAGTTTCTTCTTCAGATCATTGACGGGTTTAATTTTATGATAGAAACGTACAATGTTACGAGGGATATCGTTAATGATCCGGAGCCGCTCATTAACGACGATCAACTTGAAAAGGTTGTCGGAAGCCTGAGCGAAGGATTTTCGAAGAAGGATTACGCTTCGATAGCCGAGGAGCTGTCAAGTGACATCGTACCGTTCCTTAAGGTATTCAAGGCAGCTGCCGAACAGAAGACTGCCTGAGGAAGCAACAGCAAAGATATCAGATATGGCACAGAAAAAGAACTCTGCAGATGCAGAGTTCTTTCTTATTATATAACATGCATTGTTACGACGATTTAGCAGTAGCTGCTGAACATCATTCCACTGTAGTTACTTGTTACGTAAGGAGTAGCAAATCCGTGTCCGGGGTTCTTATATGCAACGACCGTCTTCTGTGTGTATTCCATCGGATCGAGAGCGACCTTGTTGGCACGTCCGAGCACGCTTTCGGTAAACTTCCTGATCGAAGAGAATCTGTTCATCGCATCATCCTCACGCGCGGTCTGCGTCAAAAGGTTATTGTCAACGGATATCGTTCCGCTTTCGGAGAACTTAAGGCCGATCGACTCGAGTTCGGAAGAATACAGTCCGGCAACCTTGTTCATCTCGTTCACGAGCTTTCTCGAATAAGGCTGTGACTCCGAATAAGAATTGATGTTGTTGATAAATGAATTATATCCGTTCACGAGATTATTGATATTCTCGGTAACCGATTCCACATCCGTCTTAAGCCCGATGCTGACAGCTTCACCCTCGGGGCTGATGCCCTTGAGATTGATATCGTATATCTTCTCTATCGAGAAGTGATTTGAGAAGGTGCTTCGCTCTTCGCCGTTAAGAGTGAACCTTGAGTTCTTCGGATAAACGGTAACGTCGCCTATACCGAAGTATTCAACCGTTCCTGCGGTCTTGTGAGTGTTGTTATCGGATATATCAAAGTTGGTATCTGACTTGCCGCGGACACCAGTCTCATCAGATTTAATGGAAAGAGCAACCCTGCCGTCATCATCTGTCAGAACGGAAGCGTTCACGCCGATATTTGAACGGGTGATAAGCCTTGCCAGCTTTTCTTCGATGATCTTGTTGGTGTCATTCTCTCCTATATTGAACTGGAACTCGTAGTCCATGTCTCTCGAATGTATATCAAACGAATATGTTCCGGGATCAAGCCCCATGGAATCGGGATCAAGGAACTTACCTCTGTTCTCCTGGGCCCCTGCAAGTTCTTCAACGGATATCTCTATTGAAGGAATGGAATCGGGATCCATATCCGCACCACCGATAAATGAAGCTTCTACGGTAACCGGATCAGAGGAAGCAACGGCCTTCTGATCGAGCATGTTGTCGGAATCATCCATTGAAAGGGACGAGATAACGTTCTTGAGTGAACGTGCGCTCTCTTTAAGACCTACCGCAAATTCCTGAGTCGCAGGAGAAGTGTCAAGCAGGAACAGGGGCGCTTCTTTATTCATTTTAACAATGGAATTATAAAGACCACGAAGCTCGCTCTTCTTATGGGTATCATACTTGCTGTTGGTACCCTGCGGCGCATACGTAGTCAGGAAATGATTGTATACGGTTGAGATAGCTGTATTATCTGCCATTGCTGCCCCTCCTTTCCTCCTTGAATGGATAGCTTTCCCGGAATCAGTTCCGGGCACTGTCTGTAAGGATCAGACAGACGCCTGGGCATAAAATGCTACTTTTATGTCTATATACTACTCTCATAATCATTTAATTGCAAGTGTTTTTATTGCAAATAATGCCCAAAAAACGCTGAAAATATCACAATTATAGCATCATGTAATTGGTCAAAATCACTATACATGCGGTCTTTCGACTACATGTAGTATGAAATGTCCCGAAAACATCATGATATTGCCCTTTTTTGCCATGAAAAAAAACAGGAATAATTTGTCAAAAAAGCGTATAATTCAGTAAAAACCGATTGACTTAAAAGGAGTGGCTGTGGTATATTATTCCGGCGAGACGAATCATTGTCTTTTTTTTGTGCTGTAAAAGAACCTATAGAGAGGTGAAAAAATGCGTACCAGAATTACACTTGCCTGCACTGAGTGCAAGAACAGAAACTACGATACAAAAAAGGATAAGAAGACTCATCCTGATCGTATGGAAACAAAGAAATACTGCAGATTCTGCAA